>JBBQTL010000268.1:0-7223 GCA_038213285.1 Chitinophagales bacterium | reverse complement strand
GAGATTCTATTGTAGCAGTTTTTGTTCCTGGAGCCAGTAATAAATAAGTCCATGTGCCGCCACCCCAATAGTTATTGCTTACATCCCAGCCAATCAACTCATTTGCATTTACATAATTTGCAAGAAAATCAATTTTAAGGTGTGTATTTTCAGGTAAATTTTTCATAACACCTGTAACATGCAGCTTTGTTTTATTGTTATAAATAAACTCACTACCTAAAGGGTCTTTATCCTGGAAATATTTTTGAGCGATGGATTCAGAAATAACAACACCGTATCGTTCTTTCAACGCAGTTGCTGCATTTCCTTTCACTAATGGAAATGTAAATACATCAAACACAGTACTGTCGGCAAAATAAAAATCAGCTTCATAATAAGCGTTTTGTTCAAACTTAATTAAAGGATTTGCATTTTTTAACCGAACGGTTTTTTCTACCTGTGCAAACTTTGCTTTCATATCACCCGCTATCTTACCACCACTGGCCCAGTTATTTTCAAACTGTTGTAGTAACACAATGCTGTTAATATTTTTATTAAAGCGATCATAATTTAATTCCTCTTTTACGTAAACGCTGATTAACAAACAGCCAGCTATACCAATAGTGAGCCCAATGAGATTAATGGAACTGTAGAGCCTGTTCTTAAAAAGGTTTCTAAACGTAATTTTTAAATTTGTAAGAATCATCATCGTATTTTTCATTTCGTTCTTAAACATTTAACAGGGTTGGCAATAGCCTCCTTGATGGCCTGGAAACTTAGCGAAAAAACTGCATCTATTTCTGCCCCCAAAGCCCTGCGGCAAGCATCCACTATTGAATGCTGATGCGATACGGAAAATTATGCAACTATTTGCGCAGGCCCCATCAACCAACTGGTAGGCCATTAAAAAAGCAATGAATACCAACACTAAAATGTTTTTTGATGACATATTGCTTCAGCAACAGAAATGGCGCAACGCTCATTGCCAGTCCCGCAATATTGAGAGCGGCGTAAGCGGACACCTTATTTCGGAAGGTGATCTTTAAAAATAGTTGTACCATGCTGCAGTTTTGATCGTTGATATTTTGACACCAATCTGATCTTTTCGAAAGCAGGATTAAATTGTCAATACCTGTGCCAATGAAAAAACACTTTACCAGTAAGCCTTTCAGCTTTCTTAGTAATAAAAAGTGTTCGAAAACGGACAGTTGTTGTACATATACGGACAGTTACTGAAAGCTATGGAAGCCCCAACCCCTCCCGAAAAAATCGGGACGTTGTTCCGGGAGGTCTGCTACCCATTTACTTTTTTCGGTGCTGTTTTATGATTGAAAGTTTCACCATATTTTGTAATGTGTAACAATTAATGGCAGCGAACCATATAAACCATCTTCATTTTTAATTCCTAATTCTTAATTCCTAATTCTTCACTCCTAATTCTTAATTCCCCATACAATAAATGCAACCACTTAACCCAATAAATTAAACCCTGAAAATTCGTTTACTCCTGTCCTGTCCCTCCCCTTGGGGATGTTAGGAGGGGCTGCCATTACTCCGTCCTTAAATTCTTCACCGGGTTGGCAACAGCCGCTTTTATTGCCTGGAAACTTACCGTTGCCAATGCAATTACCAGCGCAATGAAACCTGCCAATAAAAATACCCACCAACTGATTGATACCCTATATGCATAATCCTGTAGCCATTTGTGCATGGCATACCAGGCAATGGGAAAAGCTATGATGGCAGCTATCAGTACTAGTATCAAAAAATCGGCAGATAATAACCTGGTGATGTTACCCACACTTGCACCCAGTACTTTACGGATGCCTATTTCTTTAATCCGTTGCCTTGCTGTAAATGCTGCAAGGCCAAACAAACCGAGGCAGGCAATCATTATAGCTACCAGGGCAGCGGCTATAAATACATTGCCCAACTGATTGTCTGTATTAAACTGGCTATTGTATTTTTCGTCGGCAAAAAAGTATTCAAACGGGTTGCCCGGGAAATACTGTTTGTAATAATTACCAAGGGTACCGAGCTTTGCAGGAAGATTATTTGCATCAGTCTGGATGGTAAAATATACAAACGAAACAGACGGCAGGTAAATAACCGGTTCAATGGGCTTGTGCATGGAAAGGTGATGATAGTCTTTTACCACACCGGCTATCTCAAATTGTTCACCCCACAAAATTTTCTGGCCAACAATTTGATCTGTTGCTGAAAAACCCAGTTGCGTTGCGGCTTTTTGATTTATAATTACTTTCCTGCTTTTGTTCCAGCCTTGTTTAGCCTCATCAGATGTATATGTTTTTCCAGCAACAAAGGAGATCCCATAAGTATCAAAAAACTTTTCATCAGAAATAAACATACTGTAATTTTTTTTATCATCATTTTTGGAAGGATTCAGTTTAGTGATACCCGCCGTGGAAAAATTATACCCGCCACCAGGAATATTATTGGATGCAGCATATTTTTTTACAAAGGGTAACTGTGCCAACAGATTTTTAAAGGCATCATTTTTATCTGCCTGTTCTTCGCTGGAAACAGTGGGCCCTTTTATTACCAACAAGCGGGATAGGTTCATTCCCTGGTCAGCCGTTTTCATGTAGTTCAATTGCTGGTACAATATCAACGTGGCGATGATAAAAATGATAGATACACTAAATTGAAATACCACCAATCCTTTTCGCAGTGAAATGCCTTTGATGGCATTGCCTACTTTACCCCGTATGGTAGCAACAGGCTTAAATGAACTCAGCACCAGCGCCACATATCCACCGGAAAACAAGGAGCCAGAAAGTACAAACAAGATGGCAAAAAACCAAAACCATCCCTGGTTTAATACTTGTAATGACAATGCTCTTCCTGTAAATCCATTAAATGTATCCTGAAATATTTGCACCAATAAAAAAGCAATCAACACTGCTGCCACCGATAGTAACAGGGTTTCGCATAAATACTGAAATGTTAACTGCAGGCGGCTGGCACCCAACACTTTTCTTATACCTGTTTCCTTCGCTCTTGTAAGCGATTGCACCGTACTTAGGTTGATATAATTTACCCAGGCAATTAATAAGATGAGTGCTGCAACTGCAAATAAAAGGGTTACAAATTTTAAACTGCCGAAAGTTTGATAGGGATAATTAAAATCGGGGGCGAGGTGTATATTTTTGAGTGGTTGTAAAACAGCCAGGTCACCTGCATCTTTTGGATTCACGTCGTGCAACAAACGGGTAACCTGTTTGGCCAGCGCCGGTGCATCCACTCCTTTTTTCAATAATAAATAGATATTGGTAAACCCAGATTCGGTGGTTGCAGGATCTGCCCAGTCATTGCTGTCACGGTTAGCCGCATTTTCAAGCGTATGCAAGGAAAGCAGTACTTCTGTTTTGATATCCGACTCACCCGGCATGTCTTTAAAAACTGCGTTGATAGTATAAGCTGTATTCCCAAACTGGTCGCTTACAGTAATTATTTTACCGGCAACGTTGGTTTTACCGAAAAGCTTATTAGCCATCGTTTCAGACAGGGCAAGTGTTTTGGGTTGTGCCAATGAAGGTGTGCCATCTAATAATTTAAATGTAAACACTTTTAAAAAATCACCTTCCACGTATAACATTCTATCTTCCCGCAATGATTTCAATTCAGTTTGCTGATCGGTTGTATAACTGAGCACTCCTCCCCCAATTCCATCCGCTACCCTTACCGCCGCTTCCACACCTGCTATTTTATTCCTGAACATCGGTGCAAAACCGGGTGGAACATAATAACTGGTATTCCCTGTTTTACCGGTAATGGCTACGCGGTGCAATTCGTCGTAATTTTTATGAAAACGGTTGGCGCTCCATTCAAAAGCAATGAACTCAAAAATCAACAAAAATACAGCTAGGCCTACAGCAAGTCCGGCCATATTGATGGCCGTAAATATTTTGTTGCGCCAGAGATTGCGAATTGCTATTTTGAAATAATTTTTTAGCATGATATAAAGGTGGAAGGTTGAAGGTTGAAGGTTTAAAGACTGACAATTATTAAAGAATACTCTTTCATTCTTCATTCTTAATTCTTAATTTTTAATTCTCACTAACTCATCACTCATCATTTCATTCCGTCCGCAAACTCTTCACCGGGTTAGCTGCTGCTGCTTTTATTGCCTGGAAAGAAACGGTTAGTATGGCGATTATGATTGCGGATGATGCCGCTACCAAAAACACCCACCAGTTTATTTGAATGCGATACACAAAATCCTGTAGCCATTGGCTCATGGCCCACCATGCAATTGGAACAGCAATCACCATGGCCAATATCACCGGCCTGATAAAATCCTTTGTTACCATAGCGGCTATACCAGCCACCGATGCTCCCAACACTTTTCTTACACCAATTTCTTTTACCCGCTGGCGAATGGAGATTAATGCGATGCCAAATAAACCCATGCAGGAAAGTATAACGGCAATCACTGCAGCAACAGAAAACATTCGTCCCATTTCCTTTTCTGTGCTGTACCAACGTTCTATATTTTCATCCACAAATGAGCCTTTGAACAGCACCCCGGGTTCCACTTTTGCGTAGGTGCTTTTAATGAGCTCCATTGTAGCCAGCGGATTATTGGTATTTACCTTTACCAGCGCATAGTCCAGCGACTCCTGTGGGTTCAGCGTTATCATTAATGCATCTGCTTTTTGATGCATGGAGTATAAATGAAAATCCGGTATGATCCCGATCACTCTCAATGGAGGCCGAGCGCTATCCGTATAAAAGGAACTACCCAGCACTTCCTTTTCTCCCAGTTGCTTTGCCAGGCTCTCCGTAATGATTACCGCATTGGCGCTATCAGTAACAAAGGCGGTGGAAAAATCCCTGCCTTCCAAAGGCCTTATGCCGATTGTATTTAAGATCCCGTAATCTGCAGCGAGCAAGGTGGTACGCACCGTGCCACCCTTGTAATCAAAACCCACCATCGACCTGCTGGTTCCGCCATCTTTACCCACACCCAAATTGGCAGCAGTGCCGGATATACTTACAATGGCAGGCTGATCTGCCAGGCGCATTCGCAACTGGTTGATAATTTCATGACTCTTACTGCCATTCCGAATAGGTATACTAATGAGTGAGGCAGTTTGGTAACCCAACGGAGCATTTCTCAAATGCTGGAATTGCTGGTAAATAATTATGGTAGAACATATCAGTACACAGGCGATCACAAATTGTGCTACCACCAATCCGTTTCTTAATAAGCCAGACTTATTCAGGCTGAATTTCCCTTTGAGTATCTCCGTTGTTCTTAAGCGGGATACAATGGCTGACGGATACCCGCCGGCAACAAAAGCAACAGCTATCAGTGAACCTGCCAGGATGATTAAAAATACCGGGCTAAATAACATGGAGACCTTGAGGGGTGAAGCATAAACCTGGTTTAACAGCTTTATTAAAAACCCGGAGCCGGCCAGTCCAATTATCATCGCCAGCAGGCATACAAAAAAACTTTCGCCAAATACCTGCAGCCATACCTGCCGCCTTCCTGCACCGAGGCATTTACGGATACCCATTTCTTTGGAACGGTTAAATGACAATCCAATATTCAGGTTTACGAAATTGAAACAGGCGATCAGCAATATCATGATGCCAATCAGCAGTACAATGTAGATGGCTGACTTATTTACCCCGCTACCATTACTCAACTTTGGATTAAAATGTAATTGGGTAAGTGGATATAATCTTAAAGATGCATAGTCGCCATTTTCATCTGGTCTGAAACCATCCTTTTTCATAACGGCTTCATTGGTGGGCTGGTATTTTTTTACCAGCAGCCGCAACTTTTCTTCTACTGACTTCTTTGTACTGTTGTTAGCCAGCAATACAAATAAGTCGCTGTGTTGATTGTCCCAGGCATTCTTGATTTCAGGATAACTATTGAAGAGTTCAGTTCGTGCCAACACATCAAATTTAAAGGAGGAATTGGGCGGAAAGTCTTTAACCACCGCAGATACCACCAGGTCTTTCCAGCCATTGGAAATTTTTACTTTAATCGGCTTTCCAATCGGGTCCTCGTTTTTAAAAATTACGGACGCTGCATTTTCGCTCAGCACAACATCTCCCAAATTACCAAGCGGAGTACCTTTATTTCCTTTGATAACCGGAAAGGAAAACATGCTTAAAAAATCATTGTCTACCAGCTTCACCCCTAGTTCCAGTTCTTTGTCTTTATACAAGATTCCGTTTCCTGCATTCCTGATCAATGTCGCTTTTTCTACGCCAATATGCTCTGCCAATACTGCGGGCTGCACCGGGTAGGGCATCCCTGTACCAAACACATCACCCTCGGGACCCCTGAAATAATCATAAACCTTAAATAACCGGTCTTTATTTTGATGAAAGTTGTCGAAACTAAACATAAAATATACCGTCAAAAAAATAAGGATGCTGCAGGTAAATGCCACAGCCATTCCAATAACATTGATGCCGGTATGCAGTTTGTTCCTCTGCATATTCCGCCACATGGTTTTAAAATAATTTTTATACATAATTTTTAGTTTGAACCGATTTCAAGTTTTGACATATAAAAAATCCAAAATCATCCATAAGCGTCAACAAAATTTTTAACTGTCTTTAAAAGCCAACGTTTCGCTTATCAAACTCCGAAGGCGTTAACTTTTTGTAACACCAGGCGTTAAAAACATTTGCTAAAAATTGAGTGAAGCGTACCTGCCTCACGCATGCCGCATTTTATGATGTACTACAAAAAGGTGGCTCCGATGGAACTGTTAAAATCACTCTCCTGGATATCCAAACGCTTAAGTCGCCACCATTATCACATTCACACATTAGCCAATTAGCTATTTAACAACTATTCGGTTCTCAAACTATTCACCGGATTGGCTACAGCCGCTCTAATTGCCTGGAAACTTACTGTAATAATGGTAATGATTATGGATAATACTGCAGCTATAACAAACACCCATGCATTGATATCAATCCTGTATGCAAAATCCTGCAACCACAAATTCATGATGTACCATGCAATGGGCGAGGCAATAATAAATGCAACCAACACCAATTTTAAAAAATCTGTTGATAACAGCGCCACTACACCCGATACGGTTGCTCCCAGCACTTTCCGTATACCGATTTCTTTGGTTCGTTGCTCCGCCGTAAACTTTGCCAGGCCAAACAATCCGAGACAGGCAACAAAGATGGTAAGTCCGGCAAAGATGCCCAGGATAAGGCCGATCTTCTGCTCCGATTGA
>JBBQTL010000267.1:0-7254 GCA_038213285.1 Chitinophagales bacterium | reverse complement strand
CGTTGGAAAACCGGATGACCACGGCTGAAGAAATTGCCAATGCAGTCGCGTTTTTATTGTCCTCCAAATCGAGCCATACCACCGGGCAACTGGTATATGTAGATGGCGGATATGTACACCTGGACAGGGCGCTGGCAAATGCTTAGGTTGTTGAAAGACAAAGTTGACAGTTGATGGTTGAAAGTCGATAGTTAGCAGTGCCATCATTTACCTCAGCTTTTCTACAATTAACATCCGGTAAATTTTTAGTAAATTCATTAATCATCATCCATGAGCAATCATCAACCTTAAACTTTCAACCTTCAACCTTCAATGCGTTTCATTACCAGTCTGCGACCTGCGCAATGCTTTTGCGGAATATGAAAAAGTGAATAATCCCGTCTATGCGGAAAAAGGAATTCTAACATCCGACAGGGTGCATTTGAATGAAAAGGGCAATTTGTTTGTTGCCGGTGAAATGTGGAAAGTGATACAGAATGTAGTGAAATAGAAGCAGCATTTACTATTTTACCTTCCTAAAAAAAATGAAAAGGATATTGATCGTAGGTATAACAATTCTATTGGGTTTAGTAATAGTATTATGTGGACTGCTTTATTTTTTGCAGGAAAGATTCATATTTTTCCCGGAAAAACTCAGTTGTGATCATCGTTTTAATTTTGAGCAGCCGTTTGATGAAATCAATTTTAAAACCCGGGATAATGTAAGTTTAAATGGAATCCTTTTTAAATCTGATAGCAGTAATGGACTGATATTTTATCTCCACGGAAATGCCGGTTCGCTCGATTCATGGGGAGGGGTTGCAAAAACCTATACTGACTTACACTACGATGTACTGGTATTGGATTACAGGGGTTTTGGAAAAAGCGAAGGTAAAATTAACAGCCAGGGACAATTATTCCAGGATGTACAAATAGTATATGATGAAATGAAAAGGAAATATGAGGAACGCAGAATCATCGTTATAGGATATTCAATCGGAACCGGGCTAGCAGCAAAAATATCATCCATTAATTACCCCCGACTATTGATACTCCAGGCGCCTTACTTTAGTTTAACGGATGTGGTGAAGCACGCCTATCCATTTATCCCAACTTTTCTGCTGAAATATAAACTGGAGACCAACCAATATATCAAAGTTTGCAAAATGCCGGTTGTTATTTTTCATGGCAGTGAGGATGAAGTCATTTACTACCATTCTTCCATTAAATTGAAGGGATTTTTTTAAGGAGAGGGATACCTTGATTACTCTGAATGGGCAGGGGCACAATGGAATGACCGACAACCCGGAATATATCAGCAATGTCAGGAGAATACTCAATGAATAAAGTGGCTGCGGCAAGGGTTTCCCTTTGTTCCGTTACTTACGCTAAAGGTTTGTACTACCGATAAAGTAACTTGCACCCGGGAGGAAAAAATGATATTAGAGATTGAATGGCAGTCTGAAAAATCCATAAAAAAAACCCCCTCGGCACGCCAACGTTATCGGGAACGTTTGCGTAAATAAAGCCTACCCAATAGCGTATTTCCTTAGAAAATAGTGGTAAAATTGATATTGTAAATGATTGTTTTGCAATTAAAATGCTTAATATCATAACTACCCCAGCCATATTCACCGCCAATCAACCGGTTTATGATAAATATCGAAGGAAGGTATTCAGCCAGGTAGATAAAAATATTCTCTATTGGGACAAATATTAAAGCATTTATGATCAATAGCTAAAACAACGATTTTTAGTTTGACAAATTAAAAAAATAAAAAAAGTGCTATAACCTCTATTAAAGATTCTTCGAAAAAAGCAGGTTGGTCGAGGAACTCCCCGGAACAAGGTCTCAATTTTTTTATCGTGAGGGGCAGGGGACAGAGTGAACTTTAACAAAGCATCTCTACCCCATCAAAGTCCGAACAAAAAAAATAAATCAGTAAACTATAAAAACAAAAAATCACCCATGTTACTCACAAAATTCAATCTAAAAAACATACCTGCCGGCACGGTCTCCATTCCGGACGAAACCATTTTTGCATTACCTGAAAAAGTGTTGCAGTTTGGTACCGGTGTGTTGCTGCGTGGACTGCCTGATTATTTCATAGATAAGGCAAATAGGCAGGGTATTTTTAACGGGAGAATTGTGGTGGTGAAATCTACCAATGGAGGCGATGCGGTTGCTTTTGATAAACAGGATGGATTGTACACTTTGTGTATGCGTGGATTGATCAATGGGCAATCGGTAGAAGAAAATGTAATTTCAGCTTCTATCAGCCGGGTGTTATCAGCAGCTAAAGATTGGGACAACATTTTAAAATGCGCACATAACCCGGATTTTACCATCATCATTTCCAATACCACCGAAGTAGGCATCGAACTGGTAAATGATGATATCCGCAAGCATCCGCCGGTTTCCTATCCTGGTAAATTGCTGGCATTTTTGTATGAGCGGTACAAGGCGTTTAATGGCAGCGTTCAGTCAGGAATGGTGATCGTTCCAACAGAATTAATTTCGGATAACGGTAAAAAGTTGGAAGCCATCGTACTGGAGCAGGCGCACCTCAATGGACTGGAAGATAATTTTATTGCATGGCTGGAACAGAATAACCATTTCTGTAATTCTTTGGTAGATAGGATTGTGCCCGGCAAACCGGATGCAACCATCAAGGCTGCACAGGAAACGCAACTGGGATACCAGGATGACCTGATAACCATGAGTGAAGTGTACAGTCTTTGGGCCATCGAAGGAAATGACCATGTAAAGGAAGTGTTATCCTTCGCAGCTACAGATCCGGGGATTATTATTACAGACGATATCACTTTATTTAAAGAACTTAAACTGAGGCTTCTCAATGGCACCCATTCCCTTAGTTGCGGCGTGGCTTTTTTATCAGGTTTCACCACCGTTAAACAGGCAATGGGAGATGCTGTGCTTTCTGATTTTATTAAGCATCTGATGCTGGAAGAGATAGCGATGGCCATCCCTTTCCCTATCCCTGAAAAAGAGGCGAAGGACTTTGCATTGAAAGTATTGGACCGGTATAGCAATCCAAGTATTGAGCACCAATGGATCAGCATTACGCTAAACTATACCTCCAAATTAAAGATGCGGGTGGTGCAGGTTTTACAGCGCTATTACGAATTGAACAAGACGGTTCCGGAAAGGATGTCTATTGGTTTTGCTGCATGGCTCCTATTTATGAAAGCCGTAAAAAATGAAGGGAATGTTTATTTTGGAGAGTTCAACGGAACGGCTTATCCAATCAAAGATGAGATGGCCGGATATTTCTTTACGCACTGGCAAAATTTGACGCCGGAAATTTTAGTGAAAACTGTATTATGTGATGCATCTTTGTGGGACGCAGATCTTACACTCATTCCGGGCTTTGCTGAAAAGGTAACAGTAAAATTGAATCTAATGATAGAGCAAGGGATGCTGGCGGCAATTAAGTAGAGACAATAAATTAGCGTAGCGGTTTAGATCGTCAAAGGTCAATGGTCAATCGTCTCCCGATAGATCGGGACGTCAATGGTCAAATTCACCATTCAAGTTTTTTGAAATAAAAGTTCAATCAATTATATGAAACAGCAGGTTTTAAAAATTCACAAAGATGACAATGTATTAGTAGCACTATCCAACCATTCAAAAGGTTCCACAATTAGTTTTGAAAATGAATCTTATATTTTACAGGATAACATTGATGCCAAGCATAAATTTTTTACAAAAGATATGCAGCCCGGTGATAAAGTAATCATGTACGGTGTGCTGGTTGGAACGGCACAGTCCTTTATTCCAAAAGGCGGCTGGATGTCAACTGCCAATGTAAAGCATGCAGTAGAACCTTACGCCTGGCGCAAAACCGATTACCAGTGGACGCCACCCAATGTGTCAAAGTTTAAAGGACGTACCTTCAATGGATATCACCGTAACAACGGCATGGTGGGTACCGCCAATTACTGGTTATTTATTCCCACCGTATTTTGTGAAAACCGCAACCTGGATGTAATACGGGAAGCCTTGCACAACGAACTGGGCTATGCAATTACCGACAAGTATAAACGCTATACCCACCAGTTGATGGAGGCATTTAAAAAAGGAGAAAATATTGAATCTGTAAATCTGTTTGAAGCTCCCCGCCCTGACGCTACGGAACGCCCATTTAAAAATGTAGACGGCATTAAATTTTTAAATCACCAGGGAGGCTGTGGAGGCACCCGACAGGATGCAGCTATTTTAAGTAAGTTGCTGGCTGCTTATGCCAATCATCCAAATGTGGCCGGTATCACTTTGCTAAGTCTAGGTTGCCAGCACCTGCAGGTGGATGATTTTAAAAATGACTTACAGGCACTCAATCCCAATTTTGATAAGCCATTGTATATTTTTGAACAGCAGCAATCACAAAGCGAAGAACAATTAATTGCAGATGCCATCAAAAAAACATTTGAGGGACTGATAGAAATCAACAAGCTGGAAAGACAGCCTGCCACATTGGATAAATTGGTCATCGGCGTAAAATGCGGTGGCAGCGACGGTTTCAGCGGTATCTCCGCCAACCCGGCTGTGGGTTACACCAGCGATTTAGTAGTAGCATTGGGAGGTAAAATATTATTGGCCGAGTTTCCGGAATTATGCGGTGCTGAGCAAAACCTGCTCGACCGCACCAACGATGAAGCGGATGCCGCAAAGTTTGTGCACCTCATGCAGTCATACAATGATTCCGCATTAAAAGTAGGTTCCGGTTTTCACATGAACCCATCACCTGGAAATATAAAGGATGGCTTAATAACCGATGCCATCAAAAGCACCGGCGCTGCCAAAAAGGGTGGTACTTCACCGGTAATAGATGTACTGGATTATACAGAGCCCGTTACAAAACCCGGCTTAAACCTGGTATGCACACCGGGCAATGATGTGGAAGCCACCACGGGTAAAGCAGCCAGCGGTGCTACCTTAATTTTATTCACCACAGGGCTTGGAACGCCAACGGGTAATCCTGTTTGTCCAACCATTAAAGTATCAACCAACAGCAACTTAATCAAACGCATGAACGATATTATTGATATTGATACCGGTCCAATAATAGAAGGTGAAAAAACAATCGAACAAATGGGCGAAGACATCCTGGAGTATTGCATCAAAGCGGCCAGCGGAGATGTAATACCAAAGGCAGTATTGCTCAACCAGGATGATTTTATTCCATGGAAACGGGGAGTGAGTTTGTAGCCCCCTGTCCCCCTAAAGGAACATGCGATAGAGGTCAAGCAGAGTCCCGCTAAAATCATTATCAACTCAAAAATTAAAAGGATTAATAAAAAATAACCAACAATAATAACCCCCTTAAAATCCAAATAAACAAAACCCATCATGAAAAAATTTATCGACGAAAACTTCTTATTGCATAGCGACACTGCCCAGCAACTTTATCACCAGTACGCAAAGGAAATGCCCATCATTGATTACCACAATCATTTACCCCCGGATCAGATTGCCAATGATATTAATTTTGAAAACCTTACCCAGGTATGGTTGTATGGTGATCATTACAAATGGAGGGCCATGCGTGCCAATGGCGTAAATGAAAAATATATAACCGGCGATTCAACCGATTATGAAAAATTTGAACATTGGGCAGCCACGGTTCCCTATACGCTGCGCAATCCGCTCTATCACTGGACACACCTTGAACTGCAGCGTTACTTCGGAATTGATAGGATACTTTCGCCCGAAACAGCGATGGAGATTTATGATGAATGTACCGCTAAATTAAAAACACCGGAATATTCTGTAAAGAACCTGCTGCGCAAAATGAATGTGAGAATTCTATGCACTACGGATGATCCTACCGATACATTGGAGCATCATAAAAAAATAAAAGCGGATGGATTTGAAGTAAAAGTTTTGCCCGCATTCCGGCCTGATAAGGCAATGAATGTAGATGATGTGGTGGTCTTTAATGCCTATGTAAATAAAGTACAGGAAGTATCCGGTATTTTAATCGCCACTTACGATGACTACCTGCAGGCCCTCAAAAGCCGTCATGATTTTTTTGCGGAAATGGGCTGCTGCGTTAGCGATCACGGACTGGAACAGATATATGCAGTAGATTACAATGATGCAGAAATAAAAAACATTTTCCGGAAGTTAACCGCCGGCGAAACCATTTCGCAACCGGAGAATGTGAAATTCAAATCAGCGATGCTGGTAAAGTTTGCAGAATGGGATCATGAAAAGAAATGGGTACAGCAGTACCACCTGGGCGCTCTAAGAAATAACAACGCCCGAATGTTGAAAACCCTGGGGCCCGATACCGGCTGGGATTCTATCGGAGATTTTTCGCAATCAAAACAGTTATCGAAGTTTTTGGACCGGCTCGATACTACCGACCAGTTAGCTAAAACAATTCTGTATAATCTTAACCCGGCCGACAATGAAATGATCGCAGCCATGATTGGTAATTTCAATGATGGCAGTGTTGCAGGCAAAGTACAGTATGGTTCTTCCTGGTGGTTCCTCGATCAAAAGGATGGCATGACCAAACAGATCAACACACTCAGTAATATGGGACTATTGAGTAAATTTATTGGAATGCTCACAGACAGCAGGAGCTTTATGAGTTATCCGCGACATGAATATTTCAGGAGGTTACTCTGCAATATTTTTGGCGAAGAAATAGAGAACGGTGAACTACCCGACAATAAAGAATGGATCGGCAAAATAATACAGGACATTTGCTACAATAACGTAAAAAATTATTTCCCTTGGTAAAGTCTAAAGTTTTGTGCTTTGGAGAATTACTCCTGCGTGTTGTTGATGAACACCAACAACGGCGGCACTGCATGAACACCAACAACTAGAAAAGTGGTAACCATAAAATTATACACCCGGTGAATGTTGTTGGTGAAAGCCAGGCTTCAAAGCCAACTGCACGAACACCAACAAAAGCGAAGCCCTTTTTTTTCCTTCCCGACCCATATTGGCTGTCCTATTAGCCCGAAGCCCACTGACCGCCGTTGTTGGTGTTCGTGCTGATGGCAGGCTGAGGAGGCACCAACAACACCAAAGGCGGTAACCATAAAATTGTACACCCGGTGAATGTTGTTGGTGAAAGCCAGGCTTCAAAGCCCACTGCACGAACACCAACAACGGCGAAGAACTTTTGTTTTCTTTCCCGACCCATATTGGTTTTTCCATTAGCCCGAAGCCCACTGACCGCCGTTGTTGGTGTTCGTGCGGATGGCAGGCGGGGGAGGCACCACCAACAACCATAA
>JBBQTL010000266.1:0-7383 GCA_038213285.1 Chitinophagales bacterium | reverse complement strand
AGTTAATAATGGCATTGGTGTATTTATGCACCTTATTCCATTAAAATTTTCGCAGATAGGAGGTAATTTGCTGTTACCGTTTTCTGTATTAAAGGCGCATCTATAGCCTGGTATTACTGTAAAATAATAGGAATATCCCTGTAGGTTTTGTATTCAGGCCGCTGTTTCATTAATAACCGGTTTCTGTTTTCTGTTCCTGATTTTTTGCAGATGTCTCATAATCCGCCTTTGAGGAATATCCTCCCGGTCGTGACTTAGTAAAATAGACCATGGCTTTAGTGAGTCAATCTGGCCAAAAATAACATTCAGGATAGCAATGGTGGGCAGCGCCAAAAAGATGCCGGGCAAGCCAATGAGGGTACCTCCAATTACCACGCCTACAATAGTCATCAGCGCATTGATCTTTACCCTTGATCCCACGATACGGGTCATTAAGAAATTGGAATCTAAAAAATGTATTATTTCCATACTTACAATGATCCAGATTATATCATTAAAGCTGGATGAATATCCCATGGTAACCAATACCGTAAATAGAACACCGGCAATTAAACCGATGTAGGGAACTATATTAAGCACCGCGGCAAACACGCCGAGGAATATGGCATATTTGATTCCGATCAATAACAACACCGCCGAATTACAAAAGGCTACAATGGCCATTTCCATAATCAGCCCCGTCATATATTTTTGAATAATTTGTTTTGATTCCAGCAATACAAACTGAAGGCTTTCCTTGTGCTGGCTGCTGAAAACAGCAAACAAAAAACGCCTGATTAACTGCCGGTAACACAGTATCAGGAATGAATAAATAGCTACCAGTATAATCAGCATGATCATTTCTGAAACTGTTATAAAAGTTTGGCCGATGTATTGGCCTCCGGAACTCTTTACACTTTTGCTGGCATTATCGATAAATACCTTTTGCTGAGCCGAAGTAATATGTAACTTCTGCGTAACCCAGATTTGCAAGGTGGTAATATGATCTGCCAAATGTTCCCTTATAGAGGGGATATCAGTTAAAAAGCCCGCCATCTGCGATGAAAGAAAATATACTATTCCCGCAATGATCGCCAGCGCAAATATCACTGCTATCAAATTGGCAATAACAGATGGTATATACAATTTTCTCAGCAGGCTGGTTACAGGTATTAGTAGAATTGACAAAAGAATTGAAAAGTATATAGGCACCAGCACATCATGGCCCAGGTATATAAATATCCCAATTAACAGGATCATCAACAACTGGTAACTCAGTTTTTGTGGATACGATACCGTTTTATTATTATTCATTAAAGCGACTTTATTAAGTGACCGGAATACAATGAAGTAAAATATGTGCCAGCTTTTTTGTAAAAAAAGAAGCGTAGAGCCGATTACTGTTGGGGATATTTTTTCTCAACGCATGATTACTGGTTGCGGAGATACTACCCGTTATTATAACAGGCAGGATCGATAACCCTTAAAAACTTGAAACGCTCTTAAATGTTAGTGGAGCATCCAAAATCTATTGCTATTGTAATTGCGACAACCAGGGGAAATATTTTCTGATCGGCCTCGTGCATGGCTGTATCAAATTGCAGCGCTATATGTTTTAGCTGATCAGCGGCGGCAATGTTAACGTTCTTCCGGTAATAACAAGTACCCTGCCATTGATCTTTGTCATCAATCAATCCAACACGTGGCGTATGCGGCAATGAAACCCTTTCCCAGTTTATCAACTTGTTATTTGCCAGCAATGCAACTCCGCCAATTGTATCTACATCTTTCACAAATTCACATTGACTATTGAAAGTAGTGTTGGACTGATGGAGTGCTTGTGCATCTGAATTAACTTCTGTAAAAGAAGAGGTTAAAAGTAAAAAGAGTTGGTTAGTTAATGAGATTACCTGCTTAAATATTTTTTATATGAGCGACCAGTTGCCATTCAGGTCCGGGAACCATTGCGCATAGATAAAAGAACGCCATGCAAATTCTTCAAAATTTCTTCGATAAGGATGTAACAAAATTGTAAGTAGTCATTTACACTTCGAAGTTAAGCAATGATGTTTGTTGTTTTTTACCTGGGTGCATTCCAAATCGTTGTTCATGTTACTAATCTTTTAAATAACGTGTTGCCTTTCCTGAAATGCTTCCTTAAGGCTGGCAACCCTGCTGTGCTTGCTGAGGCAATGATTTGGAATATGTCTTTTATTTGCAATGGCTGGCAAAAATGCTGCCCACCCAACACCAGGTTATAATGAAATTTGCCTGGTATTTTTTTTTTTGTGTCACTGCCTGCAAAAGAAAGACAATATTGCCCATCACCAAATAAAAGTTGCAAACCGTCGTTAAATAGCCAATAGCCATGCAGGGTAAACCCATCCTGGTAATTTCTTATTGAATCATGTATGCGCTTTTTTTAACAATACAAAATTAAATTCCATTTATGAAAAACAAAACACTGGTTGCAGGTTGCCTGTTAGCTATGATTTTTTCTTCCTGTATTAAAGACAAGAATATTCCGGCAGAGCCTGATGCGCTAACTCCACCTTCCGGATTTTTGTGGGAAATGTCAAGAAACGTTCAACTTAATATTGGTATTAATGACAACCGGTTTGGCAATGCAATCCATACCCTTGCTGTATATGGAGGCAATCCGCTGGATGGTGGTAAGTTGATTACCAAAGGTGCCGCATCTGATGGTAAGCCATTTATTTCCACTATTTATTTGACTGATACGCTTCAATCCTTATTTATTGTGAAAACAGCGCCTGATAATTCTGCCATGCAAAAAGAGTTCACTATCAGCAGTAATATTATCACCGTTACTATTGGCGCTGTGCCTGTACCATCCGGCAAACCAATGGAGGGGCCAGATTGCAACACCGGTTGCAGCCGTACCATCACCAAATCTGACAACAATATCGACGTTAAGAACGGAGAAACGGTTTGCATTACCGGTGATGATATTACTGTAAGCTATACTGCCAACAACAAAGGAACGGTACGAATTTGCGGTAAGAATGTAACCGTACAAAATTCAAATTTGAATAATGAATCGACGCTGATTATAGCCGAGACCGGCTCTGTAAATTTCCAAAACCTGAATATCAACGGCGGTATTAGTTTTGAAAACTACGGAACCTGTAGCATTGACGGTGGCTTTTCGCCTAACGGGCCTGTTATCAATACCGGCTCATTATCCATCGCATCCGATTTTAATATCAGCAATTCAGGATCATTAAATAATCGGGGAACCATTGCCGTAAAAGGAAATACGAACGTTAATTCCCGTGGTAATTTAAACAAGGGAAAAATAAGCACAGAAAATTTTACCGTTAACAGCGGAGCGGATTTTACAAATCTTTGTGGCCTTTTCATTGCCAATAATTACAACAGCAATGGTACAATGGCAAATTACCAGCTTATTACCGTAGGCGCAACTACTACCATCAACAGCCAGTCGGAGCTTGGCTTGTATAACTCTGCTATGATTACTACCAGCGACATCGTATTAAACGGCAGCATAAAAGGATATGGCACTACCTCATTGGCCAAAGTGTATAACCATACAACCATTAACAGTGATGCAGCAATAAATGGTGATGTTCAATTTTGCGACGAAAATGGTATTGAAGAAAACTATGCCGGAAAATATGGTGGCTTTGTGAATGGTGCCGTGGCAGCCTGCGATGTATATGTTCCTGCAGGCAGTTGTAATGATACCGGAAACGGTTTACCACTTGTTAAAGATACAGATGCCGATGGTGTAGCAGACGATATGGATGATTACCCGGATGATGCAATGAAAGCATTTAACAATTATTACCCGGCGGATGGTTCGAAAGTGACGATTACGTTTGAAGATCTTTGGCCCTATAAAGGTGACTTTGATTTTAATGATCTTGTAATGGATTACCGCTATAACATTATTACAAATGCTGGTAATAGTGTAGCAACCGTTACAGGTGATTTTAGACTATTGGCGGGTGGCGGCGCTTTTAACAATGGATTCGGTGTAGAATTTCCGGTAGCAGGTAGCATTGTTAAAAATGTAAGAGGCGGTACGTTGGAAGCTAACCAGGCAAAAGCGGTAATCATTCTATTTAATGATATGCACAAGCACCTGCAATGGAGCAATACGGATGAAACCAAACCTTCTTCAACGCCAGTTCCCTTTACAGTAAGCTTTGATTTAAAAAATGGCCCATTGTTAAGTAGTTTTGGTATTGGGAACTACAACCCCTTTACCTGGAATAATGCAACTGCAACCGCTACTTCAAGGAATGAAATTCATTTACCAGGACAGGCCAATACCACCATTGGCAGTGCCGGCTTATTTGGCTCTGGCGATGATAATAGTTCTGCTTCTAAAAACTGGTTTTATGTATCAAAAGACGGAATGCCATGGGCATTAACTATTCCCACTACATTTAAATATCCGAAGGAAGGAGCCAATATGAAAGACGCTTACAAGTATTTTATTGCCTGGGCCAACTCAGGCGGCGCTGCTTACCCCAACTGGTATGTTGATGAGCCCGGATACAGGACAAATAGCTTTATTTACAAGCCATAAAATAATACAATAAATTTCGTCAGTCAACCAGGTTTAAAATACCAACGGCATCCAAATGGATGCCGTTGGTATTTTAGTTAGTTTAGCCGGATACCGGTCAGGGCCTTCCGGTATTCGCTTTTTTAAGAATACCATAAAACTGGTTGCTGAATACCATTAACTCCTTCTCCAATAAATCAATAGTCCCTTCCTTAGATGCAGACAATGGATCAATTGCTGTCGCCACTTCTACATACACATCACTCAGGCGGCGACGGTATTTAAATTCATCAAAGAAAACCGTTTTGCGGTTGAGCTCCAGTATTTCTCTCCGCATACTATCCAACTCAGCCAGTGTAGTAGTTTGTGCGGCCGACTTATTATCAGCTTTAGTTAAGGTGGCAATTGTTTTATCCAGTGTATCTACCAATACCGCCAATTTTTCATGCAGCGAGTATAGACGCATACCTTGCTGGTAGAGCTTTTCAATATTTTTAGCTGTAAAGTTTTTAGCATCATTTGGCTTAATATTAATCGACTGCTCATACTTTTTACCACCGGCAAGCAATACCACTTTGTATTTACCAACCGGCACCCTTGGTGCAATAAAACCCGAAAATAAAACGGTGGACCCTGCCACAAACCCACCCTTTGCTACTTTGGGTGGATTGATATTGAAAGGCCAGTACACTTTGTTAAGGCCTTTTAGTGAAGTGCCATTGATGTCTTTTATTTTTTTGTTGGCGGCATCATAAATTTCCAGTTTAACTACTTCATCGCTTCTTTGCTTCAGGTAATAATTAATTGTGGGTAATAGAACTTTTCCACCTGCAGTGTACCCGGCAATATTGCTTCCTGTAGAAGGTAACTGCGGACTATAATCGTACACAAAATCATTTACAGGGTAAAGGATCACATCCTGTTCAATATCTGATTTTACCAGGTCTCTCAGCGGTTGCAAATCATCTATGATATAAATGCCACGGCCATGGGAAGCCACCAGCAAATCGCTGGTTTGTGGTTGTATGGCAATATCCCTTACCAGGTTGTACCAGGGCATATTCTGATACTTGCTTCTCATCCAGTTGGCTCCGCCATCGATGGAGAAAAACAATCCCATTTCGGTTCCGGCAAATAATAGCTGGCTGCTTTTTATATCTTCTCTTATTACATGGGCAAAGCCGGTAAACTCTGGTGATGCGAATTTTTTCCAGGTATTACCACCATCTGTGCTCATGGCAATATAAGTAGCATGGTCGCCATACATGTGGTTGTCAAAACTCACATACATTCTTTTGGGATCTAACTTAGATAATTCAATACAACTAATCCATGCACCTTTGGGTATGCCTGCCTTCCACGCACTGGCAGCCTTGTTCGTCCAGGTTTTGCCACCGTCGATGGTTACCTGCAGGTTGCCATCATCGGTTCCGGCCCAGATAATATTTTCATTGGTGGGATGTTGAGTAATAGTATAGATGGTGCAATGATTTTCTGCACTGGTGTTATCACCTGTAATACCACCGCTTTCTTCCGCCTTCTGTTTTAGTTTATCATTGGTGGTCAAATCAGGTGAAATGCGTTGCCAGTTTCTGCCCTCATCATTCGATCTGTACAGGTACTGATTGGCCATATATAAATTAAACAAAGGCTTTCCTGCCGCAGATTTTTTGGTGGATAACCCGGTAACAATGGGTGTGTTCCAATGGAAACGGTGATCATCTTCGCCAGCCAGTTTTTGTGGCTTAATGGATGAGGGAAGCCCGGTTGTTAAATCTATCCGGTTAGCATTACCACCCTGCGATTCGGCAAATACAATTTTTGAATTAAGTGGGCTGGGCTGTACCCAAAAACCATCTCCCCCATTAATATCAAACCAGTCTGCGCTGTTTAACCCACCTGCGGAAGAATTCGGTGCCATCCAGCTTCCATTATCCTGTAAGCCACCATATACATTGTAAATTTTTTCGTTATCGGCAGCTACATGATAAAACTGGCCCACCGGTAAATTATTTAGGAACTGCCAGGATATCCCTTTGTTCATACTCAGGTAAACTCCACCATCTGTAGCCAGGTATAGCATATCCGTATTGGATGGATTGATCCAGAGTGCATGATGATCTGCATGTGGTTCCACCCCACCGATGATTGTATTGTTCCAGGAATAACCACCATCTTTTGAATATTCAAAACCATAAGACGGACGATATACCTTTTTACTATCCTTCGGATCAAATACGAGCGTACTGAAATAGAATGGCCTTGCCGTAATATTTTCGGTGGCAGCCAGCTTTTCCCAGCTACTTCCTTCATCTTTTGAAATATATAAGCCTGGAACTTTGGCTTCTACAATGGCCAGTACTTCCGCAGGTTTGGAAGGATTAATGGTAATTACCATCCTGCCTACATCGCCTGTTGGCAAGCCTTTGGTTACCTTGCTCCAGGTTTCGCCCCCATCTGTACTTTTATATAAAGCGCTGCCGGGGCCGCCGGAAG
The DNA here is from genome assembly GCA_038213285.1 of Chitinophagales bacterium. GTDB lineage: Bacteria > Bacteroidota > Bacteroidia > Chitinophagales > Chitinophagaceae > Ferruginibacter. The sequence goes on along the minus strand of JBBQTL010000266.1, from coordinate 350 downwards.
AAAAGGAATAGGGCTTGCGCCTGGCTTCCCAAAAACTGGCCAACATTATTTTTGGGTCGGAAGGGTGGATGGCAATATCTGCACAGCCGGTTTCATTATTGATGAACAGGCTTTTTTTCCAGGTTTTGCCGCCGTCGGTGGTTTTGTACAAACCCCGGTGCGGACTACTGCTCCACAATGGGCCGGGTACTGCTACAAAAACCGTTTTAGCATTATTGGGATCAATCAAAATTTTACTGATATGTTCTGTACTATCCATTCCCAGCTTCTGCCAGTTACTTCCTCCGTCGGTGGTTTTATATAAACCATCCCCGATAGAAACGGTGTTTCGCATATTGCTTTCACCTGTG
>JBBQTL010000265.1:0-7401 GCA_038213285.1 Chitinophagales bacterium | reverse complement strand
ATGATTGCTTCTTTGCTGGAAGTAGCCTTGGTTTTAGTGATCAGTGGCTCAATATAGGTACGCAATGCTTTGGCTTTGGCTAAAGTAGTGGTAATCCTTTTGTAAGTGATCAACTGGCAACCCAGGTTCATCAACAGCGCTTTTCTGTGCGAAGCTGTTCTGCTTAAATTATTGTTCTTATTTCCGTGACGCATGACATATTGTTTTTAAATTCGTCTGTACCGTGTCAGGATTTACAGACTACTTATGTTATAAAGTCTCCAGGTTCCCCCTTTAGGGGGCGGAGGGGGTTTTATTCGTCATCCAGTTTCAACTTGCTCAAATCCATTCCAAAGCCCAATCCTCTTTCGTTCAACACCTGCTCAATTTCGCTTAAAGATTTTTGACCGAAGTTTCTGAATTTCATCAGGTCTTCCTGCTCGTATTGTACCAACTCACTTAATGAATTGATCTTAGCTGCTTTTAAACAGTTAAATGCACGTACAGAAAGATCTAAATCCTCCAATGGAGTCTTCAACACTTTACGCAATTGTAAAGTTTGTTCGTCCACCAGGTCTTCCTTCTTATCTTCTTTGGTATCAAAAGTGATATTTTCATCAGTAATGATCATCAAATGCTGGATCAGGATACGGCTCGCTTGCTTTACTGCTTCTTCCGGGTGAATAGTACCATCAGTGATTACTTCCATAATCAGTTTTTCGAAATCCGTACGTTGTTCCACACGGGTATTTTCGATGGTATATTTTACATTCTTGATTGGTGTATAAATAGCATCTACTGCGATATAACCAAAGTGAGAATTCCTCTCTTTATTATCTTCCGCAGGCACATAACCTCTACCCTTACCAATGGTAATTTCGATATCCAGTTTTGCACTGCTATCCATTACACAAAGGATCAACTCAGGATTCATTACCTCAAAAGTAGGAGATGCTTCACCGATCATTGCTGCAGTAAATTCTGTTTTATTCTTAATAGAAAGCGTCACCTTTTCAGTGCTTACTTCATGCTCCACTTTCTTTTTGAAACGCACCTGCTTCAGGTTCAGGATAATTTCAGTAACATCTTCAGTAATACCTTTGATGGTGGCAAACTCGTGGTCGGCACCAACAATGTTAATACCAATGATTGCGTAACCTTCCAATGAGTTAAGCAATACGCGACGTAATGCATTACCAATCGTTACACCATAACCAGGTTCAAGCGGACGAAATTCAAACTGTGCTTCAAAATCATTTGCTTTCTGAAGTACAATTTTATCGGGCTTAACAAAATTTAAAATGGCCATTTGTATTTTGTTGTTTAAATGTTTAAAATTTTTGCTGACGGGCTTTTAATCAATTCCCGTCCTCGTTGTGTCATCACTATCCGGGCCTACCGGGACTCACTTGTACCTTCTCAGCAGCATGCAAATCTCATTATACTCTTTCAAGTTCTCCGCCGCGGCGGGGCAGAGGGGGTTTACTTACTGTATAATTCCACGATCAACTGTTCCTTAATATTTTCAGGAACACTTTCTCTTTCAGGATATGCAATAAAAGTACCTTTCAGTTCCGTTTCGCTAAAGTCGATCCAGTTAAACTTTGTATTCTTACCACGAACATTACCGGTGATAGAAGTATTGACTGCGCTCTTATTTTTTAACCCTACGGTTTCACCTGGTTTCATAGAATAAGAAGGAACATTTAATACATCTCCGTTAACAGTAATGTGCTTGTGACTAACCAACTGGCGTGCAGCCTGGCGGCTTGGAGCAATCCCCATACGGAAAACTACATTATCCAAACGGGCTTCCAGTAATTTGATCAGGTTTTCACCTGTAACACCTTTGCGTCTTGCTGCTTCATCAAATGTTTTACGGAATTGTTTTTCCAGCAAACCATATGTGTATTTTGCTTTTTGTTTTTCACGTAATTGTAGTGCGTATTCGCCTAAAGTTTTGCGTTTGCGGTTTGCACCGTGCATACCTGGAGGGTTACTGTTTTTAGTTAACCACTTACCATTACCTGTAATAGGCTCTCCGAAAATCCTGGAGATCTTTGTTTTGGGACCTGTGTACCTTGCCATTGTTTAATTGGGATTTTTTAGTGACGATGCAACATTAAAAAATCATAAAATGAATATTGCACCCGTTATAAAATTATATAGAATGTCTGATGTCTGATTTTTTGATTTCTGATGTTGTTCAAATCAGACATCCCTTAAATCAGACATCAAACATTTGTTATACTCTTCTCTTCTTCGGAGGACGACAACCATTGTGAGGTAAAGGTGTAACGTCTTTGATCATATTGATCTCGATACCTGACTGCGACAATGCCCTGATAGCACCTTCACGACCCGAACCCGGACCTTTCACGAATACATCCACTCTCTTCAAACCTGCATCCAGTGCAACTTTTGCTGCGTCTGAAGCGGCCATTTGCGCTGCATAAGGTGTGTTCTTTTTACTTCCTTTAAAACCCATTTTACCAGCACTGGACCATGAAATAACCTGGCCTGTTTTGTTGGTTAAACTAATAATAATGTTGTTGAAACTTGCTGTTACATGAGCATCTCCGTAACTATCAACTTTTACAATTCTTTTTTTAGCTGCCGCTTTGCCTGTTTGCTGCTTGCCTTGTGCTTTTGCCATAAATAATTTAATAGGTAATCTTTAGAAAAAATCTCCGTTGCCTGCGCTAACGGAACTGAACCAACCCTCCTGCTGACTTAAAAGCGATCCGGCGTTTGTTCAAAATTTGTAAGTCTATAAAAAACAGATACCAGGTACAAGCCCTGGTATGTTTAATTATTTTTTAGCTACTTTCTTTTTACCGGCTACTGTCTTCCGTTTGCCCTTGCGGGTACGGCTATTGGTACGGGTACGCTGGCCACGTAATGGCAATCCTTTACGATGACGTAAACCGCGGTAACAGGCGATATCAAGCAAACGCTTAATGTTCATCTGAACTTCGCTGCGTAAAGCACCTTCGGTTTTAAATTCATTGTTAATTACATTACGTATGGCAGTTTGTTCATCATCATTCCACTCATTTACTTTTTTATCGTAGCTGATTCCAGCCTTGTTCAAAATATACTGAGCAGTTGAGCGACCTATACCAAATATGTAGGTAAGACCTATTTCGCCTCTTTTATTTTTTGGTAAATCTATACCGGCAATACGAGCCATATCTTTAATTTATGATTTATTGATTTCTGATTTGTGATTTTGGAGCATACTTCAGATTTAAATCGAAAATCATATCTCCTGGATCAATTTCTATCCTTGTCTTTGTTTAAAGCGTGGATTTTTTTTGTTGATCACAAACAAGACGCCTTTCCTTCTTACGATCTTGCAATCAACACTTCTCTTTTTAATTGAAGCTTTAACCTTCATGTTGTTTCTTTTTATGTATTAATAATCGCTATTTCTAATTTAAGTGGTATGCTACTATTTATATCTGAAAATGATTCTGCCCCTGGTTAAATCGTAAGGACTCATTTCAACCCCCACTTTGTCTCCCGGCAATATCCTGATGTAATGCATTCTCATTTTTCCGGAAATGGTAGCCAGTATTTCGTGGCCATTTTCAAGCTTTACTTTGAACATAGCATTGCTGAGTGCTTCTAAAATTGTACCGTCTTGTTTAATGAGTGCCTGCTTAGCCATATTTTTGGAGCGCAAAGATAAGAGGATAAATTTAATTATTGCTAAAAAAATCAGATATTTACCAATTAAAACCCACACCCCAATGAAGAAATTAATTTTAAGCTTAACTTTTTTATCAATTTTTGGAATTTCCTGTCAACAGGATGATCCTCCTACCCCGGTAGCAATAGTAAAATATATGAGCCTTTCGGCAGGTAGTACCTGGAATTATGAGCTCGTTAATAACTTAGCGGTTACCACGTCCACATACGTACTAAGCTCTACCACAAGGGACTCTACGATCAACGGCAAGTCGTACCATGTATTTACAAACAGCAGCGGATCTGCAAATGAATACCACAATATTACCGGCAATGATTATTATAATTTCAGAAACTTGCCCGGTGCTTTAGGTGGTTCAAGTGTGGAAAATATATATTTAAAAGATAATGCGGCAGTAGGTGCAACGTGGAGCCAAACTTACCCCGTAACCGTATCAGGTGTGGCTTTAAATGCGATTATTACCAATACCATCACAGAAAAGGGCATCAGTAAAACGGTAAAAGGCACTGTATACAATGATGTGATTCATGTAACAACCGCCATAGCGGTTACAATAGGGGCTATACCGCTGCCTGCAAGTGCGTTGACTACAAATATTCATTTTTATTATGCACCAAAATTTGGATTGATACAATCAAGTAATGTTATCAATTTAAACTATGCTGGTATTACAGATAATACCAATCAGCAAACCAGCCTGGTTTCAGCGAACATAAAATAAATGTGCAGGTACTGCAGTATTCGATATTGAAATAATGGGATATTTTACATTTCAATTTAATGTCAAAATATCCCATTGTTATTTTAATCTTTCACTAATGATACATTATTAATTCAATCAAATGATTCGTCATTTAACAACACCTTTGTCATTTCGTGAAAATGATTTTGCAATTGGTGTACACTAATTGGATGCATAATATGCCTTCTTTCATCGCGGTACCATATTTCCATGGTAGAAAAATCTCCTTTAAAAGGAAGCGAAATCCTGAATGCTCCTTTTAAATATTTTACGGTTCCGTCTTCGTGTTCTTCCTTGTTAAATTTTAGAATTGTAAGTTGTTCATCATCTATAGGAATAGGAGTAAGCTGGTTGGTTTCGTACCAAAATTCCTGGTCCCCGGTATCTACACATACCTGTTTTTCATCGCCGTTCAGATCGGTTACTTCCCCCATACGTTTGTCGCCGTCATTATCGGCAATTAAATAGTCTCCTACTTTAATTTCATGGAATTTTATCATTGCTAATCGTTTTTTATTAAAAACCAATTTAACACTTTTTAGAAAAATAAAACATATATTCCTTAAAAATCAATTATTTTTTAAGGAATCGTCTAAAAATGATTTCCATTTAGAGTACACGAAACTACCAGGTCAACCCAATGCTGCCTCAACGGTTTAATAAATTAAACAATAGCTTTTGTAAAAATCCTCTAAAGTACCATCACTTTCTTTGCTTCCCTTTTGCCCGCCATGCTAAATACAATGTTATAAGTGCCCTTTCCCAAGTCGCAAATGTGGAGATGCCCGTTGTTCAGTCCATAAAATGCTGCCATCCTTGTCCTCAGCATTAACTGGCCCGAACTATTAAATACGGACACATTCATTTCTCCTGCTTTATCCGCATTAAATTGTATTTGCACCTGACCTGGTCTTGTAACTGGATTGGGACTTAACGCTACAATCAAAATATCCTTTAAAACTCTGTTGTTACGAAGCGTTTTTATTGGGGAAAAACTTTCTTTTTTATCTTTATCAACAGTAACTATTTCGTAATACAAATATTTATATATCCCTCCCAGTTGTTTATCTACAAATTGATATGCCAGGTTGCTATTGGAACTACCGGAAGCATTTACTTTGCCTATTTCGAAAAAATGTACAGCATCCGTACTTTTTCTGATGGAAAAATAATCGGTATTCTCTTCTGAATAGGTTTGCCACTGTAGTACAGCGTTATTATTAATATTGTTGGCAGAGAAAGATCCAAAATTTACCGCTAAAACGCCGCTTACTATGATGGTACCTACCATGCCACTGCCGTTTTGGAAATGCGGTGTACATCCATAGTTATAAGTGCCAGCAACAGTAACTGTGTAACTAAATGTAGTAACGCTTGAAGTCATGGGGCTGTCCCATTCCATAGCCCCGGTTGGTAGCGAAGTTCCGGGTAATCCAGCGCCGCAGGTGGTAGTATGGAAGCCCGCTTGCCGATTGAATTGAATTACATCGCCAACTACGGCGTTGACTGTAGCAGGACTAAATTGAAAATTTGAAACGGTTACGGTCCAGGTAGTTGCATTGCAGGCACAGTGAAATAAGAGTGAAAGAACGGAGGTGTAAAAAAGTTTCATAATTAAGATTGTTTAGATAAATAAAATGATAACTTTTTTGTAACGAAAAAAATTAGGCTTCGGTTGCCTTTGATCAAGCAGTTTCAATAAATTATCCGGGCACAGGTCCCGGGCTGTGCCTACTCAGCCCAACTCATTACATATCCTTCATTTTCTATTTCAAGCGCCTCCTTTGTTAGTTGCAGGGGATGAAAAGTATCCACCATTACCGCTAATTCATTGGTTTCTTTGGCTCCAATACTTCTTTGCACTGCGCCAGGATGCGGACCATGCGGAATACCCGCAGGATGAAGATTGATCATACCCCGGGTAACATGTTTGCGGCTCATAAAATCACCGGCTACATAATATAATACTTCGTCGCTATCAATATTGCTATGATTATAGGGAGCGGGAATTGCATTTGGATGATAATCAAACAAACGGGGCACGAAGGAACATACCACAAAATTATAGGCCTCAAATGTTTGATGTACCGGTGGCGGCTGGTGTACCTTTCCGGTAATGGGTTCAAAATCATGAATGGAAAATGCATAGGGATAGCAACAACCATCCCACCCCACCACATCAAATGGATGGTGGTCATAATGAATTCCATATAACATTCCCCTCTTTTTAGTCTTAATCAAAAAATCACCTTTAGCGTCATGGGTTGTCAACTCACCCGGGGTTCTTATATCCCTTTCACAATAAGGTGAATGCTCCAGTAACTGGCCGTATTTACTTAAATATTTTTTGGGATACCGTATTGGGCTGAATGATTCCACAATAAACAGGCGGTTACTTTCATTAGCAAAATGAACCTGGTAAATAGTACCACGGGGAATCACCAGGTAATCGCCTTCGCCAAAATCAATATTTCCATACATGGTTTTTAACACCCCATTTCCTTCATGAATAAAAATCATTTCATCTGCATCTGCATTTTTATAAAAATAGCTGCCCATACTTTGCTTTGGCGCAGCCAGCACAATTTGCAAATCGTTATTGAGCAGGATGGGCTTGCGGCTATGCAGAAAATCTTTTTCGGGTTGAATGTTAAAGCCCTCAAAGCTCCGGTGTTGCAACATTTTTTCCTCCGCAATTTGAGGCTGAACATTTATGGGGGCATCGTATCTAATAATTTGCGTGGGTGGGTAATGATGATACAATAAAGAATAATCATTGCTGAAACCTTCAGTGGAAAACAATTGTTCCGCATACAAACTTCCATCCGGTTTGCGAAACTGCGTGTGACGTTTATGTGGGATATTTCCCAAAGTATAATAGTGTGGCATAAGTTTTAAAGTTGAAATGTTGAAAGTTTAAAGTTAATTGCTGGCGCTGGCAGCAATTTGCTAAAAGTAACAGACG
>JBBQTL010000264.1:0-7415 GCA_038213285.1 Chitinophagales bacterium | reverse complement strand
ATAGCAATTATTCCAGAACCAGTTGGATATTAGCCCTTGAACGTTCGCGTTTATCAATTTAGTGTATAGAAAGTTAAAGTTTTCTATTTAGGCCCTGTACAATAAGTCTGTATAAAGTCGATAGTTGAATGTCCGCTTTGCCGTTTTCAATTCGTGAGATGTAGCTTTTTTTTGTTCCTGTTTTTTCTGCCATTTCGGCCTGCGTCAAATTTGCTTTTTCTCTTTCTTCTTTTAATAACTCTCCCAAAATAAAAGTTTGAGGTTTCATTTCTAATTCTGATCGTGAGGCAGTTCCATGTACGCCATATTTTTTATCTAGATGGGTATCCCAGGAAGCTACTTTATCTTTTATTTTTTTTGTTATTTCCTTTTTCATTTTCTTCAATTATTTTTTTATCAATAAAATATTGCCTTTTAAGTTTCTTTGCGAATTCAATTTCTGACTTTGGTGTCTTTTGTGTCTTTTTTTGAAAAGCGTTTATTAGAATTACTAAATTACCCTCGTCAAAGAAGCAGAATATTCTATAAATATTACGCTCATACTCAATTCTGATTTCAAAAAGTCCATCGGTGCTTTCAAGATGTTTAAAATACTTCTTGGGAATAATATCTACAGTTTTGACTAATTCAAATACCCAATCAATTTTCTCTTGTAAGTCTTTATCAAGTTTGTTGTAAAACTCTAAAAAGTACTTTCCGTAAGTCGATAATTTTCTATTCACGAACTAAAGTTAACGAATTAGTGAACATGATTTCAGATACGCTGAATCTTTTTATACAATCTTGAAAGTATGATGATGCTGAATAAGCGGGTTACAACATAACTGTTGAGCCCTTAAAGTAGCATGACACAATGAAAAACAAAGATAAAAAGCTGAAAATAAAATTTTGTTCTTCTTTTTGTCTTTGAGCGTATGTAATTAAGAAGATAAGGATGAATGCTTTTAATTACGTAGATAGTGATCATAAAAAAGAAAGCCTCTCATTACTGAAAGGCTTTGTAGCTAGTAGCACGTACGGGATTCGAACCCGTGATTCCTCCGTGAAAGGGAGGCGTCTTAACCCCTTGACCAACGCGCCATTATTTTCGGACGGCAAAGATAGGGTTGCATGCTTAATTCACAAAATTTTTAAGGAATTTAATTTAATATCCTTCTATATACTTGATGGGCGCTACTTTGCAAGGTTCTTTCGTATCTTCCTGCTCCTAAAATTAATTGCATGAAACCTTTTTGCATACTGCTATCTATTATATTATTCACATTTGCCGGTAATGCCCAGGGGAAAAAACAGCCGGTTAACAATTTAAATGCAGATAGTATTGTATTCAGCAAAATAAAATACCGCTCCATCGGGCCCTATCGGGGTGGCAGAAGTGCAGCCGTTTGTGGTGATTTATCCAATAAAAATACTTTCTATTTTGGTGCAACCGGGGGCGGCATCTGGAAAACTATTGACGGCGGCAGCAACTGGAAAAATATCAGTGATAAATTTTTTGGTGGCAGTATCGGTGCGGTAGCGGTTGCACCTTCTGACAATACCATTTTATATGCCGGAGCCGGTGAAAATACCATCCGCGGAAATGTAAGTGAGGGTTTTGGTATCTGGCGTACGGATGATGGCGGCAGATCATGGAAAAATATCGGCTTAAAAGATACCCGGCACATTGTACGCATAGTTATTCACCCAAAAAATCCGGACATCGTGTGGGTGGCGGCATTGGGACATTTATTTGGTGCCAATGATGAAAGAGGAGTATTTAAAACAACAGATGGTGGTAAAACCTGGCGCAAAGTATTGTTCGCCGATAACCAAAGTGGTGCCGCGGAGCTGGTGATGGAAAGCGGTAACCCTAAAACACTATATGCCTCTACGTGGACAGTTAAACGTACGCCTTACAGCCTGGAAAGCGGCGGTGCCGGCAGTGCATTATGGAAAAGTACCGATGGGGGTGAAAACTGGCAAAAGCTAAATGATAAGAAGGGTTTTCCTGCTAAATCTATGATAGGTATTATTGGTGTTGCGGTGGCTCCTTCCAACCCCGACCGGGTATATGCTTTAGTAGAAAATGAAAAAGGAGGATTATTGCGAAGCGAGGATGCAGGAGAGACATGGTCGATTGTTAGTACCGACGCCAATATCCGGCAACGGGCATGGTATTTTAGTAAGATATTTGTTGATCCTAAAAATGCAGATATTGTTTATGCGTTGAATGTTGAAATGTGGCGTAGTACCGACGGTGGAAAAACATTTAAATCCATCAGAACACCACACGGTGATCATCATGATTTGTGGATCGATCCAGAAAATACCGACCGCATGATTGTAGCGGATGATGGAGGAGCCCAAATAAGTTTTGATGCGGGTGCCAACTGGAGTACCTACAATAACCAGCCCACTGCACAGTTTTACCGGGTATCTACCGACAATCATTATCCTTACAGAGTTTTAGGGGCACAGCAGGATAACAGTACGGTTAGAATTTTATCGCAATCTGATGGCGACGAAATTAACCAAACCAGTTGGAGCTCGACTGCCGGGTTTGAAAGCGGTTACGTGGTAGCCGATCCGCTGAATCCGGATATTGTGTATGGTGGAAATTACGGTGGGTATATTTCAAGACTGGATCATAAAACCGGCGAAAACCGGGCGGTAAGTGTATGGCCTGATAACCCGCTGGGTGATGGTGCAGATGTGATGAAATACCGTTTTCAATGGAATTTCCCGTTGTTCTTTTCGCCCCACAATCCTAAGAAATTGTATGCCGGCGGCAATGTATTGTTTGTCACCGAAAATGAAGGTGCCAACTGGACGGCATTGGGTGGCGACCTTACTACCAATGACAAGAAAAAACAGGTTTCCAGCGGAGGCCCCATTACCAAGGACAATACCGGCGTAGAAGTATATTGCACCATTTTTACAGCAGCCGAGTCTGTGTTGGAAAAGGACCTGTTATGGACCGGAAGCGATGACGGGCTCATCCATGTTAGCCGGGATGGTGGTAAAAACTGGGAGAATGTAACACCAGCGGCAGCGGGCCAATGGATGATGTGGAACTGCGTGGAAACGGATCCGTTTAAAAAAGGCGCTGCTTATTTTGTGGGTACTAAATATAAATCCGATGATTTTGCGCCCTATATTTTTAAGACGGAAGATTATGGCAAAACGTGGAAAAACATCGCCAGCGGTATTGCTTCCACCCATTTTACCAGGGTGCTTCGGGCCGATCAAAAAGTGCCCGGTTTATTGTATTGCGGAACCGAGTATGGAATGTATACCAGTTATGATGATGGAGCCAATTGGAAATCGTTTCAATTAAATTTACCCGAAGTGCCCATCACAGATCTAACCATCAAAGAGAATGACCTGGTAGTAGCTACCCAGGGTAGGGCTTTCTGGATATTGGATGATTTGAGCGTAGTTCAACATGTGGCAGCTAAAAATGCAGCAACAGTTATTGATAAAAGCCTGTACATTTTCCCGGCCCATCCTGCTTACCGGATGAGTGGAAGCCGAAATGAGCAGGTAAAAAATGCCGGAATGAATCCTTACATGGGCGTGGTGGTAAATTATTGGGTAAAAAATTATATAGAAGGCGATACTTTGACCATAGTAGTAAAAGACAGGGATAAAAAGACAATCAGGATGTTCACCAATTTCCCCGTAACTGAACCGGTTAAACCAGAAACAGGCAAACTCGATGTTTCAAAAGGAATGAATGTTTTTGTATGGGACATGCTGTACCCACCGGCAGAAAAGGTAGAAGGAATGATTTTGTGGAGTGGCAATGTACCGGGGCCCAAAGCCGCACCCGGCAATTATTTTGTAGAAATAAAAGCCGGTAAAAAAGATAGTATTGAAACAACCATTGTGATAAAAGCCAACCCTGTTTACCAGCTTACACAGCAGGATTATGAAGCGCAGTTTGCATTTTTATTATCCGTAAGAGATCAATTTTCCGAAGTGCAAAAAGCCATTAAAAACATACGTGACCTGCGGAAGCAACTAACTGATTTTACAGACCGGCAGGGTAAGGCCTGTCCGAAAGAGATTAAGGATCTGGCCGATACCATCAACAAACAAATCACTGCCGTAGAAGAAGCATTGTATCAAACAAAGGCCAAAAGTGCACAGGATGTACTGAACTACCCTATACGGTTAAACGATAAAATTGCCGGCCTCTACGATTATGCAGCTTCCGGTAATTATGCGCCCACTAAACAGGTTAAAGATGCCTACGCCGATTTGTCTGCCCAGGCTGAAACAGCATTGAATAAATTAAAGAAGATAATAAACACCGATGTTGTTAAATTGAACCAGCTCATTCGGGATAAAGCCCTGCCGTTAATTGGAATAAAGCAGGAGTAGTGGTATCTGGAAATTCCCAGAATGCAATGATTTTTTTGTTTACGGGCAGCGTTTTTTTTGTAACGACATTGAAGTCAGTTTAACCCGTATTTAATCGGGACTACATTCAAATTCAGTTTTTCAATGCAGTATGTGACTGCTGATTTGAATCGTACAATTAATTCAGTCTGTTGAAGTAGGAGACGCTCCAATTGGTCACTGATAAAATGAAAATATTGATCTTGTTGAATAAAAGAGAGCATCTTAATGATCATCATCCAGCAGATCGGGTCTTCTTTCTTTTGTTCGCTGTAAACTTTGGTCTATTCGCCATTGTTCAATTTTAGCATGGTTACCACTCATTAAAATGTCCGGCACTTTCCAGCCCCTGAAAGTTTCGGGTCGGGTGTACACCGGCGGAGCCAGTAAATTATCCTGGAAGGAATCAGTTAAAGCAGAAGTCTCATCATTTAAAACACCTGGTATTAACCTGCCGATGGCATCTACCAAAACAGCCGCAGCCAGTTCGCCACCACTTAATACATAATCCCCGATTGAAATTTCTTTGGTTATAAAATGGTCCCTCACCCGCTGATCAATTCCTTTGTAATGACCACAGATAAGAAGTAAATTTTCTTTCATCGAAAATTGATTCGCCAGGTGCTGGTTAAATGTCTCTCCATCCGGTGTTAAAAAAATAACCTCATCATAAGTAGTATTTCGCTGAAGGCTTTCAATAGCATTCACCAGCGGTTCTATCATCATCACCATTCCTGCGCCGCCACCAAATTGGTAATCATCAACCTGTGCCCGGGCATACGTGGTATACTCTCTCAGGTTAATTAAATTCACTTCAAGCAAGCCCTTATCCTTTGCCCGTTTCAAAATAGAATGAGCAAAAGGGCCTTGCAATAAATCCGGCACAACAGAAATGATATCAATTTTCATCAGCAACCCAACAGGGATTTTATTTTGTAATTACTTGTAAAACCACTCAGGCTAAAACTAACACAAACCACTATCAAATGTCCAAAGAGAAATAAGCATTAGCAGAGTCCGGGTTTCCCCTTCGGGGGTTAGGGGGCCGCATTAGCAGAGTCCAGGTTTCCCCTTCGGGGTTTAGGGGGCTTCCATAAACCCATCCAAATCCCGCTTATCTTTTTTGGTAGGTCGACCTACCTTGCTCATTCGCTTACCAGTATGGAAAACCGCAGCCTGGAACTTAATCCTATCCAGTTCTTCAGGAGGAGTAATATCTGTATAATATTTAATGGCTTCGCTGTATTGTACCCGGTGGTCCAGCAAGCCGATCACTTTTATTACCCAACGTTTGGCTTCTGTCTTTACTTCGTATTCGTCGCCCACATTTACTGTTTTAGCAGCCTTCACATTATCACCATTTAATTTTACTTTACTCTTATCACAGGCATCTGCCGCCTGGCTCCTTGTTTTAAAAAGCCGGATGGCCCACAGGTATTTATCTATCCGGAGTTTTTCTGTTTCCATTTGGTAAAATTAAACGCTTTTAATTTTATAGTGTCATCTGATAGAGGTATTTCGTTAATTTAGTTTTCTAAAAAACAGATATGCATTTTAAAAAGTCCGCACTTTCTTTAATTGTCATTTTTCTTGTAGTTACACATTTTGCATCAGGTCAGTTACGCCCCGGTATACAATGGACGCCAGATGGTAATGGCTTTTACCAGGTTAAGGAAAATGGGATTGTAAAAATTGATATTAAAACCCGGGCTGAAACACCTTTAATCCGAAAGGCGCAACTAACAACGGAGGCCGGTGAGATATTAAACCCTGCCAGTTTTAAATACAGCAATGACAATAGCAAAATACTTTTATTTGCAAACACTGCCAGGGTGTGGCGCTACAATACCCGGGGAGATTATTGGGTAATGAATATGGCAGCCAATAAACTAACGCAGCTGGGTAAAGGCAGACCATCACAATCGCTGATGTTTGCTAAATTTTCTCCCGATGGGAAAAAAGCAGCTTATGTAAGTGAACATAACTTGTTTGTTGAAGACCTTACTACTGGCAATATAAATCAGCTAACAATGGATGGTACCCGGAAATTAATTAACGGAACATTTGATTGGGTATATGAAGAAGAGTTTTTTTGTCGTGATGGTTTTAGATGGAGCCCCGATAGCAAACACATCGCCTATTGGCAGATTGATGCAATAAATACCAGGGATTATGTAATGCTGAATACAACAGATTCAATTTATCCAAAAGTAGTTCCTGTTGAATACCCGGTGGCGGGAGAAGCGCCTTCACCCTACAAAATCGGCGTAGTGAATATTTCAACTGCTAAAACAAAGTGGATGAATATTCCTACCGATAATGTGCTGCAAACTTATGTGCCGAGGATGGAGTGGGCGGCAAACAGCGAGGAACTGATTCTTCAGCATTTGAACCGTAAACAAAATGAAAGTAAACTGATATCGTGTAATGTGGCCTCTGGTAAAGCGGATCTTTTATATACCGAAAAAGATTCTGCATGGATTGATATCCTGCCTTTATGGGACGAAGATTATGCAATGGGTGGTTGGGATTGGCTCAATAACGGGAAGGAGTTTTTATGGGCCAGTGAAAAAGATGGCTGGCGGCATTTGTACCGCATCAGCCGGGGTGGTAAAAAAGAAACGCTGATAACAACGGGGAATTATGACGTAATGGATATTGTAAGGTTAGATGAAAAAAATGGCCACGTTTATTTTATGGCATCACCAGCCAATGCAACGCAAAAATATTTGTATCGGATTACATTGGATGGTAAAGGCAAAGCCGAATTGCTTTCACCCATTAACCAGCAGGGTATGCACGACTACAAGATCGCACCGGGTGCAAAATTTGCGTTACATACATTCTCTAATTATTACACCCCGGAAGCCAACGAATGGATTACGCTGGCGGATCACAAAGGGTTGAACGGAGAAAATAAAGTGAATGCTGAGTTGTCCAAATCAGATCAATCGAAATCGGGGATTGAGTTTTTTAAAATTAAAACCGCAGAAGGAGTTGAGATGGATGCGTGGATGAGAAAGCCACAA
>JBBQTL010000263.1:0-7453 GCA_038213285.1 Chitinophagales bacterium | reverse complement strand
ATTTATTTTTTATTTCCTCAATTTTTATTTCGGGGCATGTATGTAAGGATGGTGCTCCTGTGGTTACTTTTTGCCATAATTGGTTTTTTTATTTACCATGGATTCAATACCTATATCGGGCCGCATATTCATGATTTTTACGGCATTAAGCGACAGCCCATGAAGAGTCCCATTATCTGGCAATTCTTCTTTTTCTTTCTAACTTTTAACATGGAAGGCTGCCTGGCAGCCGCCATCAAATTGGGCAAGATGTGGCATATTAAAAAAAGTGAAAACGACTTGCTTACTCATCAAAAAGAACAGATGGAGGCCTTTATTCACAACGATCATGCACAGTCACATTTTCTGTTCCATACATTTTCAAGGTTGCACGATATTTCACTCCGAACCTCAGCTGAAATTGCAGGGATGGTTTCCCGCTTGCAAAAAATTACTTTGTTTACATTAAGCCAATATCAAAATACCCAGGTTGACATCGAAAAGGAAATCCAGATTTTAAATGAATTTATTGAATTGGAAAAAGCGGGTACCCTGGCTTATGGTAAATATACGATTGAACTTTCCGGTGACCTGGCCGGGAAAAAAATCGCCTCATTTATCCTATTACCATTGGTAGAAAGTATTTTCTCGCAACAGGTAAATAAAAATATGGCAACAGACTATGTAACGATCAAAATTTCCGTATTGAAAGAGGTCTTAAAATTTGAAATAAAGAATAGTAAACCGCACGAGACATCTACTCTTACCAACGCTAAAAGAGATACCATTTACCAGATAAAAAAAAGGTTGAATATTTTATATCCGGGCAGCCACCGGTTGAGTACCATTATTGAAACTGAATGTATTATAACATACCTCGAAATTAACCTTGGAGCAATTGTGTTATCCTAAAGTGCCTGGTTGAATTTTCATACTATGATTGTAATGTTTGTTCTTACAGCCCTTATAGATCCATCACTGTTCACTTACAAAGATAGATTCTCCAGTTCTCAGCCCCTGGTGAGCAGCATGTATTAGATATGTACGTAGCTCATTGAAATCAATATGAAAATTATGTTCAAATTAATAACCTGTTTGCATAATACCGATAGGCATCAAAATATTTCAGCTATTCTTTTTTGGCATTCGGTAAATTAAAATCATGCTTCAATCTATTTGTGATCGTTTATAAAATGGAATGTATTTATTTTTAGTAAAATTATTACAGAACAATAGATTACCGCCAAACTGAATGAATCATATCTTATTCTCATGTGCCTAATTTTGTTTTATTTTATTAAAGCACAACGTTCTCTGTTTTTACAGGGAACCCTTTTTTATATCACCTGATGGTTTACTATTCATTTTTAAATATGAGCCTCGTCTTTTAACGGCCCCGTATCACCTAATCTAAGAGTGGCTTTCAAAATCCTAAGCCTTTTGCACACACGGGTTCGAAAATTTTTGATGTCACGGATATCTCAATTTTAAGTTAAGAACTATTCCTTCTTTATATTCAACCCCTTGTTTTTCTAACTGGGCAATCATTTTTTATACTTCACACTATTACAAAAATAGTCAAGCGTTCTTTCGGCTAATTTGCTTGTATTAAAACTAATATGCTATTATCAATATCTGTATATCTGATGAATAACAGACATTATTGGTGATCCTGGTTATTTGTATTCATAAAACAAAAATTACAAGGTATGAGAAAGTTCTTATCACTTTTTATTCCGCTGCTATTCCTTGCAGCGATTGCGCATTCGCAAAATAAAATCATCACCGGAAAAATTACAGAAAGTAAGGATGATAACTCATTAAGTGGTGCAACAGTTAAAGTAAAGGGAGCGCCTCAGGGTGCCCAGTCGGGCGCAGACGGCAGTTTCAGAATTACTGTCCCGGCAAATGCTAAGAGCCTGGTATTTTCTATGATAGGATATTTATCACAGGAAGTCGTATTGGGTAATCAAAATAGTTTCAACGTAATGTTAGTTAAAGAAGAAAAGAAACTGGAAGAAGTAGTCGTTACTTCTTTTGGAATCCGGCGCAGTGATAAAGCACTGGGCTATGCCGTGGGTAAGGTAGACCCTGCAACTTTACTTCAAAAGTCGGAACCGGATGTATTAAAGTCATTACAGGGTAAAGTTGCGGGTGTTGATATCCGTTCTTCGCAGGGTACGCCTGGCGCTGCCACCCGTATCCAGATAAGGGGAAATTCTTCCTTTTTTGGCGATAACCAGCCATTGATTGTGGTAGATGGAGTACCCTTCAGTAACGACCAGGTTTCTACCAGTAGTCAAACGGTAGGTGGTGCCGCTTATTCAAGTGGTATCAGCAGTCTTGATCCAAACGATATCGCTTCAATGAGTGTTTTAAAAGGTTCTTCCGCAGCCGCACTGTATGGTTCAAGGGCTTCCAATGGGGTACTGATTATTACCACCAAATCAGGAAGCGCCGCAAAAAGTAAAAAGGGATTAGAGATCAGCTACTCCAGTTCAGCTTCTTTGGAACAAATAGCCAACCTTCCTGAATATCAAAATGACTACGGAACAGGTGCCAATTTTCTTTTTTCACCTGCATCCAATGGCTCCTGGGGGCCGGCATTCAACACAAGGGATTCTGTTCCTAATTTTGCCACTTACCGAAATGCCTACCCGGAATTATTTCCGGCCTCAGGAAATATTAAATACCAGTCCTTTCCAAATAATGTGAAAAATTTATTCAAAAATGGAAGTGTTTTTGAGAATTCCATTGGTTTAAACGGAGGGGATGATAAAAACTCTGTTTCGTTAACAGCTTCCCAGTTAACTCAGAAAGGGTATGTGCCAAATTCTTCATTTAACAGGGCCAATATTGGACTTGGGGGCGCTACTAAATTGAATATTGGTTTAAATGTAAGGGGTAATTTAAGCTATTCAAGGTCGGTGCAAAAAGGAGGCGTATTTGGTAACAATCAAACGGACGGCGCTGCTGCTTTGTTTGCCCGTTCCTTATTTTTGGGCCGTAACTGGGATACTGATTTGCCCTACCAGGATAAGGCAGGAAATAACCTTACCTGGAATGGAGGAGGTCAGTTTGATAATCCCGACTGGAGTGCAAGAAATAACATCGCCACCTCTAATGAAGAAAGGATGATTGCAGGGATGCATGCCGATTTTAATATCAATAAATGGATAAGGGTAGATTATAACCTGGGTAATAATGTTACATCGCTTGACAGGCGGGAAGTGACTGAAATCAGTTCCAGGGCAGCAGAAGGCCTGGGAAGGATCGTGTTGGATAATTACCGCAAGCAGGAAATAGAATCCAATTTACTACTATCTATTTCTCCAAACATTCACAAGGATTTTGCTGTAAACTTGGTAGCTGGTAATAATATCAACCAGCGTACAACTACCCGGAAAATAGCTACCGGTAACAAATTTATAACCCGTGGCATTTATACATTGGGCAATACTTCGCAGCAAATATTCGGACCTGTTGTAAGTGGCGTGCCCGTTCCATCTTTTGGCGATTTATACATTCGCCAACGGTTAACCGGGGTGTTTGGTGACCTTACACTGAGTTATAAGAACTTTGCTTTTGTAGAGGTTACAGGCCGCAATGACTGGTCATCAACTTTACCAAAAGCAAACAGAAGTTATTTCTATCCTTCTGTTTCCGGTTCATTGATAGTTACCGATGCATTGAAAATGAAAAGCCCTATTATAGACTTCGCAAAGTTGCGGGCAGGATGGGCGAAGGTAGGAAGGGATGCATTGCCCTATTCGCTGGATAATGTATTTGTACTGGGTGCAAATTTCCTGGGACAGCCAACAGCCAGTGCGAACAACGGGGCCAATGATCCTAATTTAAAACCAGAGTTTACCACCGAAATTGAAGTGGGAACACAATTGAGTTTTTTTAAAAGAAGAATCGAAGTGGATTTTTCATGGTACAACAGAAACTCAACTAATTTAATTGCGCCGATATCTATTCCATCCTCATCAGGCTACGCCACTTTTAATACGAATTATGGAAGGATCAATAATACTGGTATAGAGATAGACCTGACAGTTAGACCCATTCAAACCCGGAACCTTACCTGGAGCATACATGCAGCATTTACAAGGAACAGGAATATTGTAAAGGAATTGATTGAAGGAGTTGACCGGCTTTCATTAAGACCCGTGTTTAATAATTTTGGTCCTTACCTGGAAGCAGGTAAACCATTTGGTTTTTTACGTGGCGAAAAGGTAATCAGAGATAGTGCTACCGGTGCTCTATTGATCAATCCGGGCACGGGTGGAATGATCAAATCGAATGAACTGGATATGATTGGCGATCCCAATCCTGATTATAAATTGGGCATCACTAATTCTGTTTCTTATAAAGGATTTTTCCTGAGCGCATTGTTTGATATGACCATTGGCGGTGACTTAAATTCGGTAACTGTTTCCCAGATATTAAGCAGGGGCGTATCATTGGATACAAAAGACCGGCTCAGTAACTGGATCATTCCCGGCATTTATGGCGACCCATCAACAGGTAAAGCGATATTGAATGGTGGCAAGACTATACCCAACACAGTTGCCATTACCAGCAACGATCTTTACTTTTCTCCCAATACCAATAATGGTGCAACATTTGGTGGCAATACTGCCGCAGAATGGAATACCTATGATGCAACTGTATATAGGTTAAGAGAAGTAACCATTGGATACGAATTTCCAAAATCATTGTTTAAAAAACTACCTATTGGTTCTGCTACTTTGAGTTTATCCGGAAGAAACCTCTGGTTTGTAGCGCCCAATTTTCCAAAGTATACCAATTTCGACCCTGAGGTAAATGCTTATGGCGCCACTTCTACACAGGGTATTGAGTTATCCGCGGCACCCACCACCAGGAGGTACGGCATAAACCTAAAAGTTAATTTTTAACTACCAACATTTTAAACATGCTTAAGATGACTAAATTAATAATATACGCTATACCGGTAATATTTCTTTTTACCGGTTGCAAAAAGAATTTTTTAGATATCAATAAGGATCCAAATAACCCAACAAGGGTAGAAGTGTCCAAGCTGCTTCCAACGGCACAAAACGCTTTGGGAAATGCGTTGACGATTGGCAATGGAAACCTGGGAGGATTATCACAAATATTATCTGTGTATACACACCAGTTGACCACCAGGGAGGGCCAGGATCAGTATGGATATACCGGGAGTGGTTTCTATATAGGCACTACCTGGGTATCGGTGTACCAGGGTGCTCTTGAAAACCTGGAGCAAATAATAAAGATCGCAAGCGCCAGCGGTGACCGTCAATATGTGGGGATTGCCAAAGTTTTAAAAGCATACGCTTACAGCCAGTTAGTAGATGCATTTGGCGATATACCATTTTCGGAAGCGAACAGGCTGGATTCGAGCATCCGTTATCCAAAGTTTGATGATGATGCCGCTATTTATCCAAAGTTGTTTCTGCTGTTGGATGAAGCCCTTGCCGATTTGGGTAATACAACAGCACTCAATCTTAATAAACCAGGAACGGATGATGTAATCTATGGCGGAAATATAGCAAGGTGGATAAAGGCTACTAATACAATTAAGCTAAAATTATATACACAGATCAGGAAAGTAAAAGACGTAACCACGGAGGTTAACCAGTTATTGAGCGATCCATCCAAACTTATTAATGCCACCAATGAAAGTTTCCTGTTGCCCTATGGACCCAATGGCGCTACAGACGACAGGAATCCGGGCTTTGGTGATTATACTGCTACCCAACGCGGCAATCATGTAAGCCCATGGTTTTATGAAATTTTAAAAGGGTACAATACACGGCATTTTACATTTGATATTTCAGACCCCAGGGTGCCCTATTACATCTATAACCAGGTAAGGAAAGCCACGGTAACAGCAGACCCGACCGAATACCGGGACAGCGCTTTTATTTCTATTTATTTTGGGTCAAGGGGCCCCAACCGCGACAGGAACGCACAAAATGTTATCAGCCTGATGGGGATATATCCTGTTGGAGGCCGGTATGACGATGGGCTTGGCGGAGCAGCGAATGCAGCAAGTGGAACCGGAGCCGGTCCGTACCGGTTTATTACTTATGCTGACAGGCTTTACCTGGAAGCAGAACTGATGCAGGCAGGTATCGCCACGGGTAATGCCAAAACAAAATTGCAGGCTGCTATTACAGAATCTTTTAAACAGGTAGATTATGTAATCACCACTTACATAAAACCTGCCCAAACGATACCTGCGTTAAGTGGAACGGTACCAGTTACAAACTATATCAGCCAAATCATTTCTCAATATGATGCAGCAAGCGCTGCGTTAAAAATGGAAATGATTATAACGGAGAAATGGATATCCAGTTTTGGAAGTGCAGTTGATCAATATACTGATTACAGGCGTACCGGTTATCCAATCATATTTAATCCCAATGATCCTGTAATGGCACCGGGAGGTTTTGTACAACCGCCGTTAAATGGCAATCCGCAGATTGTAGGCCCACAGCCTGTAGTATTGGTACAGCTACAAAGACCTTACCCAAATTCCCTGCCCTGGTACCAGGCAGAACTGGAAACCAATTCAAATGCACCGGCGCAAAAAGACCTGGTAAATAGTATGAAGGTTTTTTGGATGCCGTAATAATAGTTAGGATTGCATGAATGATTATTTGCCTGTCTTGCTTTATAAATAAGGGATAGTATTCCTCTCCTTATAACTGAATTAAATATAATTTATCATAAAAATTATTAATATGAAAAAAATAATATTGTATAGTTTGCTGGCAGTTACTGTACTAGGTTCCTGTCGTAAATCGGATAACCCGAAGATACCTGAATTAACGAGGGTGCCGGTACCGAAAATCGTAACGGTTGCAAACAGCGATGCCGTCATTGATGTTAGCAATAATCCGGCGTTGTTTAAAGGGAAATTTGATGTGGGCTTACTTTTTCCACAGGATATAGTGCCTCAAAAGTTTGATATAGTTATTATAAAGAATGGAAATAAAGCCATCGTTAAAACATTTAAAACGGATGTAACCACCTTTCCAACAACGCTTGAAATTACTGGGGCCCAGTTGATTGCTTTGTTTGGCGGCTCTATAGTGTTGGGTGATTTTTTTGATATTGGTGCTGATATTACTTTAGCCGGCGGGCTAAAACTGGCGGCCTTTCCGGCAGTGGGTACCCAGTTTGGCGGCGGTACAGCCAATATACCCGGCTCAAGTACTTTTCTTCGGTATGCCGCTATTTGTAAATTCAATGCAGATGATTTTACAGGTAACTTTAAAGTAGTGGTAGATGATTGGCAGGATTATTTGCCCGGCGATATTATAACACTTACAAAAGTGGACGCAACACACATATCTTTTGTGTATCCAACAGCATTTGATGTAAAGCCAATTGTGATAACGATTAATCCAAATAACAGCACGACCATTACCAAGGTATCATTTGGGCGTTATACTGCAGG
>JBBQTL010000262.1:0-7563 GCA_038213285.1 Chitinophagales bacterium | reverse complement strand
GAAACGTTTTTCTTTTTGATTCACAAAACTATTGAGCTGTCTTTAGGAAAGAGGATTGTAAAAATTATTCTGCAAGATTTCATTTAATAGGTGTAAAGGGTATTTATCCTATTACCAACTTTATGCAGTTGGAAAAAAGTGAATTTCAATAAAAGCAAAGAGTAATCCTGGCACTCGCAACGTCCTCGCCTCTGCTTAAGCTCATTGAGAGACGTTGCTTGGAAAGACTACCTAAATAAGTAGCAGCGACTGAATATTTTACGGAGTTCTTCATTTCTGACAATGGCGTTTGGTTGACAGATAATGTGCCGGCAAAATATTTAATACAAAATGACGTAAAAAATAGAAGGTAATAACTTGAGCGACTTTGTTAGAATAATTGGTTTTGTAGAAGCAGGAACAGAACCCAACGATCAACCATCAACGATCAACCATCAACCTTCAACCCTCAGCCATCAACTACTTTCTCTTTTCAAACCAAATCACCGAATTGCCGGTATTGAATTCGTTTTGTTCCCAAAGCTTATTGGCAGGATCTCTTATCCATTTGCCATCTACAATAAATTTATAAGTGTGTTTACCAGGCGCCAGGTGAACGCCTAGTTTCCATTCGTCTCCTTCTTTTTTGAGAGCGTATGTGTTAGGTGTCCAGTTATTAAAATCTCCTGCAATAAAAACACTTTTTGCATCGCTAAAACCTTTCAGGCGGAAGGTGTGATTGACTCCAATGATGAGGTAGGCATTGCTTTGTTTAGCTCTACCGGTTACCAGTGCCGGGTTTTCCGGATCGGTAATCCATTTTCCGTCCACACGATACCGGTATTCATAATTGCCCGGGCCCAATGTATAAGGCAATTCCCAGCCGGTGCCGGTTTTGGTCATATATAGTTCATTCTCCCGCCAATTATTGAAAGAACTAGTCAGTACAACTTGTTTGGCATTGGTGTAACCATTCAATTGAAATTTATAGGAAGTACCAATCCGGATAACAGAATTAAAATCATTGAATTCATTTGGTAACCGGCTGCTATTTCCCGGGTCGGTCATCCATCTTCCATCCACTACAAAACGGTAAGTGTGTGTACCATCGGCCAGGTAAACGGGCAATTGCCAACTGGTGGCAGTTTTTATCATGGGTAGTTGACGCGGTTGCCAGTTGTTAAAGCTGCCTGAAATAAAAACCTTTTTCGCATTTTCAAAACCGCTTAACCTGAAAACAACATTGTGTTTGTAAAACACAGAATTGTCATTTCCGCGGCCATCGTTTTCCACCCTTACATTATCATTGTCTATTATCCAGTTTCCATCTGCTATAAACTTGTACCAATATTTTCCCGGACTTAATTTTACAGAGGCAATCCATCCACTATCCGCTTTTTTCATTGCTAAGGCGGCAGGATTCCAGTCATTAAAACTACCAACCAGCATTACGCCTTTTGCACCAGTGTTACTACGCAGAAAAAAAGTAACCAACGAATCTTTTTCAAGGAAAGGGTGTTTTTTCCGAAAGCTGTTAAATCCGTACTTAATGCTACTGGAAACAGCCGGAAAAAGCTCACTGTTGGTTGCGCCTTTTTCTGTGAGAATAATTTTATCGGCGGGATTGTCAAAGCGGTCGAAACCACGCAATGGCTTACTGATGACAATTAAATCCCTGTTATTCCTTTCCAGTTTCCAACCCAGTTTGCGCAATGAATCAGTTGAGTTGGTTTTCATGAAATTTTTAAGATCCAGGTCAGCCAGGTCGAATGTTGAAATGAAATTGTCTAAAGCGGCGTCATTGAGGTGTTTGCTTAATTCAATTAGCATTTTACCATCCTTCACGGAATAAATAGGCTGAGTGGATTGTGCCGCTGAAGAAAATGAAGAAACGATCATCAGCACACTGATACTGTACAGTTTGCCAATGTGGTTTTTAAAATAATTCAAGATACTCCTCATTTCCATATATACATTTTACGACTCACAAAATTAAACCCAATTTTCTGTAACGAAAGAAAATCAAAACCAAGCATTCCATCGATACACTGGTTAGCAGCGAAACAGAGTTTTTCGAGGTTGGTTACCAGTACCGGTAATGATGCCATATCCCTGTTGCCGATTTTCATGTTTTTCATATCGCCATATAAAGCTTCCAGTTTTTTATTGCCGGTGCCGGTAAGTATTACACGCCGGGTAATATTAATATTTTCAAAAATTTTATTCGGTAACCGGCTGTCCATTACGTTTGATTCTGCACCGGTATCAATTACAAAAGTCAATTTTTTGCCGCCCATAAAACCATAGGTGAGTAATTTATCTTCCTTTATGGTAATCGGAGTGGTGGTGTACCCGCTTGTGTCTTTTAGCATGGGATGGTGATAAGGAATAGATTTCTCATTCTTTTTAATCCAGTGAAGAAAGAGTACACTTTTTTGATAATCAATAATCATTTCGAATTCCTTAAAAAGCTGCAGGCCCAGTAATCCCAAAATTTTTATTCCTTTACTGTTTTCTATATGACCAAGGTTAATCCTGTCTGCGTGTAACTTATAATATTTTACCGGTCCAAATGACAGGGTAGAAACCTTTGTGGGAGCGGTAGCCATTGCCTGGCCGGTAATGCCACCTTGTCCATCCTCGCTTTCGCCGGTAGCTTCGTAGTCGCGGAAATAAGTCATATTTAAAATCAGGTAAGGCGCACCGGTATCCAATATAAAACTGCCTTCGGTGGTATCTACTTTGGCTTTTATAATGATTAAATTACCTGCCCTGCTAAATGGTATCATAAAGGATGCGGAATCGCTGATTACGATTGGATCTAAGATTAAGTTTGAATGTAATTTATTTAAAAAAATGGGGGTTGATTTGGCATGTGTTTTATCATAGGTAACAATAGCATTAAGGGTACCCGTATTTTTAGGACTGGTAAGTGTTGCAATATTAAATAAAATACTGACAATGCTTAAGATCAACTGTAAGTAAGAATACATCAAAAGGTTATCTGCAGACGATATTACAAAGATGAATGCATCATTTGCGCCAATAATGTATGAATGGCTGATTTTAGTAGATGAAGTCCCCGAAGATCATCGAATGATCAACCGGTAATTATTTATCCTGTTCGTTAGTTAACCAAGATAATCTATGCTTCGCAAAAGGTAAATTGGTAAGTTTTCAAGTTGCTCCATAAAGATAAAAAGTACAAGAGTATTTAAATAAGCCGGGCTTATGTTTTGCTCATTACAACCATAGATTAGTATTCAAATTGAGTTCCGTAGGGACGTGATATTGGTAGACAAACAAATTATTTTTCTCAATAAGTCCCGTAGGGACGTGATATTGGTAGACAAACAAATTATTTTTCTCAATAAGTCCCGTAGGGACGTGATATTTTATTTTGCAAAAGCATATTAAAAACGAATGAGGGAATCAAATCCACAGGGACTTTCATAATGTCGTTTCTGACTACTAATATTAAGTTGCTAAGGGCAAAGTCATTTAGTTAAGGTACTGCGAAACGTGTTAAGTCTGCCTCCACGATAAAGAGCAATACAAGAACTAACACGTTTGTATCTATTTTCACTTTCAAGACTTAACTTAACATCATTGTCCTGCGGGACGTAAAGCCTGGTTGAAGCGAACTTATGTCGTAATTAAAGTTGCCAAATGTTACTCAGTAGGAGCGTACCCAAAAAAGAATCGGGAGAACCTGTCATTGAAGCTTAATAGTAGGAATTCAACCTGGCTAATAAAAAAATCCCAGTCACGGTTTTATCCCTCGTTGCAGTATAAGTAAGATATGAAATTAGATGAATCCCGGCTTAAAGAATTTACAATCTAAAATGTAGTAAAGCTCACTTATCATTCATCGCTCATCACTCATTATAGATTCATCACTCTTCACTCATCTTTCAATGCCGCTTACTTAAGTCTGTTGATTTTATTGTTGCCCAAAGCTTCATTTGTACAAGAGAGTGACACAACGATGATGCCATGAAAAGTAGCTGCTGGTCCACAAAATATTTTTTTTAGTCAACCACATTGATTCATCACTCATCATTCATTATCGGTATATACATAATTGATGGCATTATCAACCGGTACAATGGGCTGATTGATATGGACACTCCACACCTTGGTAAATGCCGCACCATAATACAAAATAAGGGATGAATAAAATACGAATAATAGCAGCAGTACGATGGACGCAGATGTGCCATACACCACGCCAATATTACTATTGGGTAAAAGCCAACCCAATATATATTTTCCCATATTAAAAAGTAAGCTGGTGAGCAGGGCGCCGCAGATGGCAACTTTCCAGGTAGGTCTTCCATCGGGGATGTACCGGAATAAAACAGTGAACCATGCCCACACCGTAAGCAGGGAAATAAGGATGGATAATACGCTGTTAAAAAGAAATCCAAAAGAAGGGATTAATTCACCTACATATTTACCGAAAAGTAATTGTAAGCTTTCAGCCATTAACGATGCCAAAAATAACAACCCGGTAAAGAGGATGAGGGCAAATGATTTTGCCCTGTTGCCAATAGCCATACCAATGCTGTGTTTACCCGTTCGCCGGATCATCCATAACTGGTTGAAGGAACTTTGTATTACTTTAAACAGGGTGGTTGCTACAAATACCATGAATAGAAAACCAAGGATTGCAATGGGCCAGTTTACAGCCAGTCCCCTGAATGCCCGCAGGGTGCCAACCAATTCGTGTACACTATCCCTGCCTACTATATCGCTTAACCTGCCAAATAACTGGCGACTGATGTTGCGGCGGTTAAATAACAGCCCAAGCAATTGAATTAGTATCAGTAAAATGGGAGGTAATGCAAAAGTGGTGAAAAATGCCGTAGCACCTGCCAGCCGCATCGGATCATTTTTTACCAGTAACCGGAATGCCTTGGCAAACTGTGGCGCAATATGTTTTAAGCCGGACGTCTTCATTAAATGGCTGAGTTAAGTTTGGTTGCTTATAGGTATTTAAAGCAAATAAGCTAAACTGAAAATTACGACAAAGGAATGAGATATCGGTAAGGTGAACCAGTTTGCGTTTTTGCTATCTGTGCATTGAGCTTCGAATAGTTTTTTTATCGACTTTTTATTTGAATACTTCGCTAAAATCTACAGCTCAATGCCTATTTTTTTCATCAGGATGGAGGCATTGATAGAACTGCAAATTCCTTCCTTCAGTTCGTAGTCAAAATACAATTCATCGTTGCTTACCTGTGCATCAAAATGATAATTAAGCATGTTGGCCGGGTATTCTTCTTTTAGTTTTGCCAGTTCAATATCATGCGTAGCAATGATGCCGGCAGCTTTGTGTTTGATCAGTTGTTTGGTTAGTGCAACGGAACCGGTATGCCTGTCTAATGAGTTGGTTCCACGTAAAATTTCATCTAATAAGATAAATACCTTTTCATTGGCATTTACTTTTTCAATCACTGTTTTTAGTTTCTTTAGTTCGGCATAAAAAGTAGAAGTGTTCTCTTCCAGGTTGTCGGCTATCCGCATGCTGGTGATCAATTGTACGGGGGAAAGGCTGAAGTTTTTTGCGCACACTACTGATCCGGCCATTGTTAATACCACGTTGATTCCAATGCTGCGGAGATAGGTGCTTTTGCCCGCCATATTACTGCCGGTAATCAGCATCAGCTCACCCCTATCATTTATATTGATCGGGTTGTTTACCCTTTTGTTTTTATTGATGAGCGGATGACCGATTGCATCTCCCTGTATGGAAAAATGAGCTTTCTTTATTACAGGGAAACACCAGCCCGGATGATTAAAATGTAGCGTTGCCAGGCTGCAGAGTGCTTCCAGTTTCCCTAATGTGTCAAACCAGTCGGCTATGTTTTGCTGGTTTCTTTTTTTCCATTTTTCGAGCGCCATTACCTGTTGAAGGTCCCATTGTAATAAGATGGCCAATGGAATAAAGATCACGGGATTGAGCCGGTAATCGAGCCTTGCCAAAATGCTTTTCAATTGTTTTAATTCACCTGATGCAGCGCCCTTTTTAATAAGGTAGTTTGCGTGTAATTGTTTTAACAAGTCAGATTGAAAAGGTGTTTTTTCTATCAGTAGAATGCTACCGGAAAGTACTGACAATTCTTCCGTCATTTTTGAAACCTGGTAATGTATGGGGATTACTTTTGTACTGATGAAATAAGCAATGACTGCTGCGCCCAATAAAAAATAATTTCTTATTGGGTAGTTTACTAAATCAGCAATGTTTAATGCGATAACGGTCACCATGATCAGCGGGAGCAGGTATTGAAGCAGCTTCCAGATTGGCATGTTAAAAACGCTTTTCTCCAGTATCCAGTTTTGCAGGCGTTCCTTTGTTTGTGTCCCGATTTTCTTTTCTTTTCCAAAAGCCTGTAATTCCTGTCTCCAAGCCGTAGTAGCCGCAAGTTCTTTGATGGCCTCCTGTCTTTGAATAATGGTGGCTTCACCGGAAGGGTTCAATAACCAGTTTGCCAATTCATCACTACCCATTTCCGATGTGGTACGGTTGATATATTGAAACAGGGAGGCCCTGCCAAAAAGATCGATATCATTGGCATAGAGGTGATCGTGTGGACTGTGTCGGCTGCCATCTTCAAAATGATCATACCTGCCGGCCAACGCCTTCAACTCGTCCTCATTAATTTGTATTAGATGCCGGGTATGATCAATACTGTTTTTATTATTGATATCGGCATACACCAATCTTACAAAAATGATGGTTAACAGTAGAGTGATACTTAAATATACTGGACTAATATTCAGTGAAAAGTAAATGCTGATAATAATTGCAACCATTACAAAAAAACGTGCCCATCCTAACCGGGATTTTTTGCGGAGCAGACTGGTAAGGAGTATTGACAAATCAACATTTCTTTTTGAATAGAATTCCTCAGGGTGCATATATCGTTTTTGTTAAATCTGAATTGCAAATGTATTGCACCAGCGTTTTATAAGCCGAACTAAATAATTTTCGTAAGTTTGCGCATTAGCAAATTAGCTTATTATCAAATTAGCTAATTAGTTTCGGGGCTGACCGTCCCGAATGCTATCGGGATTGTGAGCATAGTTCTTTGTAGTGTAATGGTATAGAAAATGTAAGTTTGTTTTACTTTTCAATTTCCGTATGGCATGCGTATATACTTTATTCAAGATCAATTGATAAATATTACATAGTAAGTTGTAATGGATTTAAATGAAAGACTTGATGAACATCTGAATAAAAAATATGTAAACAGCTACACAAGTAAAGTAAATGATTGGATATTGTTTTATGCTTTAAATGATTTAGCACATATACTGTCGAGAAATATTGAAAAGCATTTAAAGAATATGAAAAGTAGGGGATATGTTGAAAATTTAGCTAAGTTTCCGCAAATGGCTGAAAAACTAAAAGTAAAATTCCAATAAGTATTTTTTATACGGGGCTGACCGGTTTTGACAGCATAGTTCTTTGTAAGTGTAAGCATGTAGTGCGTTGGATAATTAGCACTTAAATCTGAATATTCAAAACTTCAAATGGCAATACTCAGTATGCCATGGCTGCTTAATCTATTAGATTAG
>JBBQTL010000261.1:0-7613 GCA_038213285.1 Chitinophagales bacterium | reverse complement strand
ATCATACCGTTGAAAATTTTCCTGACCGATAAAGGTTTTTTTAAAATGGAAATTGGTTTAGGTAAAGGAAAAAAAATCCACGATAAAAGGGAAAGCATCAAAGAAAGGGAAACTGACCGGGATATTAAAAGAAAATATGGCATTTAAATTGACCATTGCAATTAGAACCTTTTATCAAATCCGATGTTATTCGGCATACGAAATAAGAATATTTTCAAAAGATTGTAACTTTACCGGCAGGCATTAGGCTGTATATTAAGATTTCGAATAGTTTAAATTTCACCCCTTCAACATGAATCAGAAGAATATAAGAATAGAGGTAATGAACTTTCTTGGCAAAGAGATAGACAGCATCGTACATGAGTTCTTAAAAGATATTGATACCAACTGGCAACCCGCAGATTTTTTACCGGAAAGCACATCCGAAAATTTTGGTGCGGAAATAAAGGAATTACAGGAGCAAAGCAAAGAATTACCTTACGATTACCTGGCTGTACTGGTTGGCGATATTATAACTGAAGAAGCTTTACCCACCTATCAAAGCTGGTTAACGGATGTGGAGGGAATTGATAAAATGGAACCGCAGGGTTGGAGCAAATGGGTAAGGATGTGGACCGCAGAGGAGAACAGGCATGGTGATTTGCTGAATAAATTTATATACCTCTCCGGACGGGTAAATATGAAACAAATGGAGATCAGTACCCAGTACCTGATTGCCGACGGATTTGACATTGGTACCGGCAGGGATCCCTACAAAAACTTTGTATACACTTCCTTCCAGGAAATGGCCACTAATATATCTCACCGCAGAACAGCCACCATTGCAAAAACCCATGGATGTACCCAATTATCTAAAATATGTGGTGTTATTGCCTCAGATGAGGCAAGACACGCAAAAGCCTATAAAAGTTTTGTAGCTAAAATATTTGAAATTGACCCGAGCGAAATGATGCTGGCTTTTGAAGATATGATGCGCAAAAAAATTGTTATGCCGGCGCATTTTCTACGCCAATCCGGAGAAAAAATTGGAGAAGCATTTGATCATTTCAGCGATGCTGCCCAACGTTTGGGAGTGTATACCAGTTTAGATTATACCGATATTTTAGAATCACTTGTGAAGGAATGGAATATTGGAGATATTGGCGACCTCAATGGAAAGGCGGAGAAGGCCCGGGATTACCTGATGGCACTGCCTGAACGTTTTAGAAGAGTTGCGGGCCGAAGTCAGAAAGCTCCGCTGGAGTACCAGTTTAATTGGATAAAATAAAGAACGAGGTAAAATAGTATAAAAAGTAAATAGGGTTTATACTTTAGTAGCGTTACTAAATCTCAAACTACTTTTCAAAATATTGACATGTCTGCAAATTCAACTTTATATAGCTCCCTTTAAAAAACAGGGACAAATTAAAGGATATTGAAACACCTTCGCGTTGGTGCAATAAGCGTCAACGTAATATTAGCACCAGGTTTTAATCCCAGACTGTCGCTTATAAAACTCCGTAAGAGTTGCCTCTTTGTAGCATAAAGAATTAAAAGCAATCTCTCCGGGAGGAGCAACCCTTCACAAGTGGGGCGTACCTACGACACGCATGTACAATATTACCCATATACTATAAAGAGACAGGGAAGCTCCGAAGGAGCTGCTATATCTCATTCCCAAATCTTAAAATTCTTAGGTAATCGCTTATGAGTTTAGTTGGCGTTGCGGAGTTAACATTCACTTAAGCTAATCGGGATATTTACCGCCAAACCACCATCTGCAGTTTCCTTATATTTACTGTTCATATCCAGGGCTGTATCCCACATCGTTTTAATCACCCCATCCAGGCTCACTTTGGCAAAATCCGGCGAACTTTGTAAAGCCAGTTGACAGGCGGTGATGGCCTTTATGGCACCCATCGTATTTCTTTCAATACAGGGAATCTGCACCAGTCCGCCAATGGGGTCACAGGTTAACCCAAGATGATGTTCCATGGCAATTTCGGCAGCCATCAAAGTTTGTCGTTGTGTGCCTCCCATACATTCAGTTAGGGCGGCTGCTGCCATTGCACTGCTTACACCAATTTCTGCCTGGCACCCGCCCATTGCCGCCGATATAGTAGCGCCTTTTTTAAATATGCTGCCTATCTCCCCGGCAGTCAACAGAAACCGGATGATATTTTCCTCACTATCTCCATCACAAAAACTGATATAATATTGAAGTACCGCAGGTATTACCCCGGCAGCACCGTTGGTTGGCGCAGTAACTACCCTGCCGAATGAAGCATTTTCTTCATTGACTGCCAATGCAAAACAACTTACCCAATCTAATGTATATTTAAAATCGGACCCTCCCTGACGAATAGTCGCGATCCATTCATCATAATCATTATAAACCCGCCCTTTGACAAGGCGCTTATTTAACTGAAATGCTCTGCGTTTAACGTTCAAACCGCCAGGTAAGATCCCTTCTGTGTGGCATCCCCGATAAATGCACTCCTTCATCACCCGCCAGATATTCAATACCTGGTTCCTGGTTTCATTTTCAGTCCGCCAGGCGGTCTCATTTTCCATCACCACTTCGCTGATACCTAGCCCGGTTTTCATACACCAATGGAGCAGTTCATTCGCCGTATTAATTGGGAATGGTAAAACCACCTGGTCTTTAACGGAGGAGTTCTCTCCATCCTTTACTATAAAACCACCGCCAATAGAATAATAGGTTTCAGCAAGGGTTTCTCCATTGTGTAAAGTCACTAAAAAAGTTAAGGCATTGGGATGATAGGGCAAGGATTCTGTATATAAAAACTGAATATCTTCCAAAGGATGGAAGTCGATTGGGATACGGCCGCCTAACAACAATTTTTTAGATGCGCTGATAGCGCTCATCTTCACCCCAATGCTGTTTACATCAAACGTTACAGGATCATCGCCGCTTAATCCCAGTTGAACCGCTACATGGGTACCATGCCCGATGCCTGTTTTAGCAAGTGAACCATATAGTAGAATTGCTATTTTATTTACCTGCTGTAAAATATTTTTATCCTCCAGCGATCGTAAAAGCCGCAGTGCCGCCTTCCATGGTCCAAGCGTATGACTACTACTCGGCCCAACACCAATTTTAAACATATCAAATATGGAAATGGCTTCGTGGCTCAAGCGGGAAATTTTACAACCTATTGAACATTCACAAGGTCGATGGTAAAAACAAGATTTGAATTTGGTGGAATGGCTGCACCCGATCCCGAGCTTCCATAGCCCAATGACGGAGGAATGTATAGAATAATAGAGCCTCCTGGTTTAATTAAAGGAATACCAATTTGCCAACCTGGTATAAGCTGACCAAGTGTAAAAGCAACTCCGGTGGTATTTTGATCAAAAGGGGTTGCTGAAGTACTTATTCTTCCACTGTACTTAACTGTTACGTCTGAACAAACGGATGCGGTAGCACCAGCGCCGGGTGTAACTACCTGGTAAAAGATTCCACTTGAATGTTGAGTATATGGCAGTGAATTGGCATCAAGGAATGCTTTCAGATTGGCCACTTCACTTGCAGGTGCAACTGCTGTAGAGGCAGTGTAGGGACATTTTTCGGATTTGTTACAGGCGGCGAATACAGAAAGAAAGGCCACGATTAAAAAAAGTTTTATACGCATTGTTGTTTTTAATTGATGAATATTTGTTTATGTTTATTTGTTTAATTTATTTTCTTTTGACTTTAATTCTTTATACAATTGCTCATTCATTTCCCACTTATATTGCATCCGGAAATAGGAATAGAATACCACCACACCCATCATCGCTACAATAGCAGTTACAAACATCCCGGGCGATGTTCCCGATATTTTCATATACCATTCCGGAAAGAATAGCCTGATCACTACCACCAGTAAAATGATTGGCAGACCAAATAATAACGCCATGGGAAATCCCCTTGTAAGTTTACTGAAAAAAGTATTTTCAATTTCGCGGCTTCGTTCCCAATACCGAAGAAAAGCCATATCCTTTTCACTGATCATTTCGCGAAGTTAAGAATTAATAAATTGTGGTTTTGCAAATTGAGTAATATTAAGTAGGTTTGGTTCAACCAAATATACTATTGTGAAAATAGAACAGTTAATCGTTCAATATTTGTACATCAAAAAACAGGTTACGTTACAGGGAATAGGTACATTTAAATTAGATCCGGCCGTTGTGTTGCCCAATGATAATGATAAAGAAAAAGATTTTGTAATGCCTGAAAACGCCTTTCATTTTGAATACAATTTAAAGGCAGGTGAAGATGTTGGGCTGGTTAATTATATCGTTGAACACACCCGGAAAATACTGCCCCTGGCTTCTTCAGACCTGGAATCTTATGCTATCCTGGCCAAACAATTTTTAAATATAGGAAAGCCATTGGTAATTGAAGGGGTTGGTACCATACAAAAAAATCAGTTGGGGGATTACCAGTTTACACCAGGCGTTTTCATTACGCCAAAAATTGACGATATTCCCAAACAATTGCGTGAAAAAAGAGATGAAAGCGTTTCGTTTGAAAGTGAAGCAAGAGTAAACAACAGCCGTCGAAACTTAATTATAGGCATTATCACTTTGGTCATTATCTTCTCCGGCTTGGGAATTTATTACGCAATAACCAATAGCCAACATTCCGAAACGGTACCTTTGGCAATTGAAGAACCCATAGCCGACACCACCAACAGGGATACAACCGTCATTAAGAATACCTTTTCCCAGGCATCTACAGACACCGCGGCAAGTGTGACAATTACTCCCGCCTTAGTTGCGGCCGATGGCAATAATTTTAAAATTGTATTAAAGTCTTATTCCACATCCGAACTGGCTCAAAAAGCGTTTAACCGATTAACTACTTATGGCCATAAGTTGGTTGTAATAAAAGTTGATTCTTTAAAATATGAATTAGCGATGCCTTTTAAAACACCGTTAACTGATACAACAAGAGCCCGGGATTCGCTGAAAGTATTCTTTGGCGGCAAGCCTTATGTAAAATTGTAATACTTTTATTTTTATAAGCGATGGATACCAATTGCCAATGTTAAAAATCCCCCCTCAAAAAAATTTTCTTATTTTTTGGTTATTGGTACTAACTGACCTGTCGTCCATCGGGTTTGGATTTGGAGGTTTACACTATTTGGTTAAACCATTACTTATGCCGGTTTTGATGGTATCGTTGATGTATCCCGACATGGAAATGCCTGGTAAAAATATCATTCTGGGCGGATTGTTTTTTTCATGGCTGGGCGACATTTTTTTATTATTTGAATCTGGCCAATCCATATATTTTATAGCAGGGCTGGTATGTTTTTTAATTACCCATATTTGTTACATTATTTATTTCCTATCCATTCGTTCAGATGCTCCATCCTTTTTAAAAAAGCAACCTGCTTATCTTTTATTAATTCCCGGCTACGGTGCTGCATTAGTTTACTTGCTTTTTCCTTATTTAGGTATATTAAAAATCCCGGTGATTGTTTATGGTGCCACTATATGTGCCATGTTGCTTGGTAGCCTGCATGTTTATTTAAAAGTAAAAGCACCTGCCAACCGGTACTTTGTATCAGGCGCCGCATTGTTTGTATTATCAGATTCCCTGCTCGCTTTTAATAAATTTTATCAGCCGCTACCTTTTGCGGGTATTTGGATTATGCTTAGCTATTGTGCAGCACAATTCCTGATTGTACTAGGTTTAACCGGGATGGTTGATAGTGTGAAGTATAAAGGGTAAATAAAGTACATAAATAAATAAGGTTGACACGATATATTGGGCTTTATCTGGATGAGATTATAAAATAAATCGCATAAAAATATTTCGCCTATCTTTTATATAAAAAACCGTCTTAAAACTTTCGTTTTAAGACGGTAATAGCAGTTAAAATTATCTACCTGCAAATTTGCTTTAATTCAAATCAGGGAAAAAAATAATTCTATTTAAATTACATTCATGGTTGAAATTCCGTTAGTAATACCTCATTATAAAACCATTGCTTTACCAGCGTAGAGTTTATCTCCCTGACCTAGTATATTCAAGTGGTACATTCCCTTTTGAACCGGAACCATTATCTTATACAGGCTTGTTTCTTTGGTAAGTATAATTCGTTGTGATGCCATTTTTTTACCGGCTACATCAAACAGTTCAATAGAACCATTACCAGGATTTGCGCCGGTGGCTTGTACATAAATAAAATTACCAACAACATAATGGCGAACACTTAAACCCTGGTTATCACTCAGTTTAACCTGTATGGTTTTGTACATGCTATTTTTACCATCTTTATCAGTTTGTGAAATACGGTAATAGCCCTGGCTATACGGCTGCAGATCAGTAAAAGAATAATTTTTTTCAGTAATTCCAACCGCCTTGGTTGCATTTACAGTCGTTAACGTTTCAAACGTGTAGCCATTTTTACTTTTTGCTACAGTGAAAAAGCCATTATTCGTTTCATTGGAAGTTCCCCATTCAAGCAAAACACTTTGCTGTACAGGCTTTCCTCGGAAGTAAAGCCATTTTACAGGCAGCGGCGCACAGGCACCTGAAGGGGAAGTGGCTGTTATTGCTGCGGTGCTTACTGACCCACCAGTAGTAAGTGCCCTACCATTAAGAGTAGTCCCTGTAGTTAAGCTGATAGCCCCATTATTGCAAACAATAGTACCGTTAAAAACCGAGAAATCATTTATACCTACAGCGCCATCCACTACCCAATATACATTTTTTGACTGTGTTCCGTTGATCAGAAATACTTTTGAAAAAGTGCTGGTAGTAAGTGCACCTTTTATCTTTATAACAAATATTGCATTGGATACTCCCTGCGCATTCAGGTAAAGCGAATCCGTAAAGGTTGTAGCGCCATTCATGATGTAAGTATGTGGTGTGAGCACCAGGTTGAGCCCAAACTGAGCAGGATATAACAATTCAATGTCAGCAGGCAAAAGATTCAGGTAATTATAAACATTTAGTAAATCCGCTGCGGCGGCCGCCGTAAAGCCATCGGGTCCAGGATGAATGGTTCCATTTACATATAATGGATCAAACCCCGTAGTCAATCCAACATTTGTTCCAACATCACCCGTAACACGTGAAATGCCACTGTTTGTAACCGTTCCGTTTGCAGAAAATATAGCAAAGCAACTGCTGGCAACAAAAACAGGAGCAGCCGGACCAGTTAGTACCGGGCTTCCACAACCAGTTGGTGTATATGCCAATATTGAATTAATGGCTATAGCACCATTAATGGCGAGTGCCCTTCCTTCTAATGTATCATTAGTATTTAAGTTAATTGCTGCATTGTTGGCAACAATAGTACCTCTCATCAGCGTGGCAGTGGCAATGGATACCAGGCCTTCTATTTTCCAAAAAACATTGCATGCTTTTGCACCATTGATCAATTTTATTTTAGAAGCAGCGTTGCTGGAAAATGCAGCCTGAATTTGAAAAATAAATACAGCATTTGGGTTATTCTGGGCATCTAAATTAAGTTCCCCGCTCAACGTAGTTACTCCAGAAACCTGGTACACGCCTGCTACCAATGTTTCTCCATTCCCCAACAAAGGAGCATGAAAAAAATTAGGTATGGCACTATTTAGTTGAGCATAGGCACCCATTAAATCTGCAGCAG
>JBBQTL010000260.1:0-7637 GCA_038213285.1 Chitinophagales bacterium | reverse complement strand
TGGTAAGGCCGATTGGCTGGTTGGTAATATCGATGGTAAAACTTCCCGTGCCGTTACTACCTGCAGTTGAAATGGTTACCGGAGTTCCATTACCATACCCGGGATCGGTATTGATATAATATTCTGTCCGGGAAATACTTGGGGTGCTACCGTGCTGTGGTAGTTTGGCTATCAGCCAGCGGTTATCGTGGCTCCAGGCACCATTGGCATCCCTGCTGCGAACGCCTACCATGGTAAGGCCGATTGGCTGGTTGGTAATATCGATGGTAAAACTTCCCGTGCCGTTACTACCTGCAGGTGAAATGGTTACCGGAGTTCCATTCCCATACCCGGGATCGGTATTGATGTAATATTCTGTTCGGGTGACATTTGGGCTGTTGCTCTGCTGTGGCAGTTTGGCTATCAGCCAGCGGTTATCATGGCTCCAGGCACCATTGGCATCCCTGCTGCGAACACCCACCATGGTAAGGCCAATTGGATAGGATGAAATATCCAGGTTAAACGACAGGCTATTAAAGTTAGCCGCCGGAGTTATTGTAAGTGGGATACCTAGGCCATATCCGGGATCGGTATTTACATAATATTCTACCCTGTTTATTACCGGTTGTGCATTTATACCAACTAATAAAAAAAAGAATAACGCTACCACTCCACCCGGTTTTTTTATCTGCTTCATAACTGAAGTTTAAAAGGGT
The DNA here is from genome assembly GCA_038213285.1 of Chitinophagales bacterium. Taxonomy (GTDB): domain Bacteria; phylum Bacteroidota; class Bacteroidia; order Chitinophagales; family Chitinophagaceae; genus Ferruginibacter. The sequence goes on along the minus strand of JBBQTL010000260.1, from coordinate 6,942 downwards.
GAATAGTTAATTGTTGCTACGGGTGCTCAAGTTGATTTGAACCGTATTTACAGTGGGCGTGTTGCCCTGCGGACTTGTTAAAGCATAAATGGTAGGAACACTCGGGATACCACCAAGTTTGTATGGAGTAGTGCCACCAAAAATACCGCAGTTGGTACCGCCAATACCTGCGCCAATTGCAGGGCTACCTGCTTTAAGAGTGTACTGTGCGTCGGTGCTGCCGGTGAGGGTAAATATATTAGCCCAGGTTTGGTTTTGAAGATTGCCGTTACCTGAAGGGAATAAATTGTTTGTGCCTATACAGTTTTGATAGTTAATGCCTGTACCGGCAATAATAATATCGTTAGCAATCGAATTATTAAAGCTCCAGATTCCATATAAAAAGGCATATAAATTTGAAGATGGATCTTTATTGAATATACAATTTTGAACTATGCCACTATTAGCTCCGCTGCTTAAATAAATTCCCCAGTTACTTCCACTACCTTGTAAAGTATAAAAAAGACAATTAATGAAAGCGAGATTGGTGCAAATGATACCTCCCACATTTACAGCCACTAACCCTTGTCCTTTGAATGCACACTGTTGAAAAAGAAAATTATTAATGTTGGCACGAATATCAATTCCGGTTGTTACTGATGAGCTAGAACCCAAAAACCAGCACCGTAGAAACGAAATATTTTCGATACCGATTCCGATTATACGAATGGCATCTGGAGAGAAAGTACAGCCAATAAAATTACTCCCGTTTACGGTGGCATTCGATAGGGTCATTGTACCGGAACTTGTACTATCCATACCAATATTATTTGCCTGAAGATTAGCATTCTGACCTAAAAAATAGCCGGGACCTATTACCACTAATTTTTTGGTCATGTCGGCGGTTCCAAATTTTGAGCCGGGGTGCATCATTATGGTGTCACCTGCTGTGGATGCATCGTGTGCTGCCTGAAAATTGGGATAATCAACACCCGCTACAGCAGGGCCAAAATAACCTACCCTGCGGATGGTGGCAAAAGAAAGGCTGCTGATAAGTGTTGCAGCTACACTGAGAAGGAAGAATTTTTTCATGATGATGTGTTTTTTGTAATTTATTTTTTTTAGCAGGTTCTAGAATTATTGTAATTATCTAACGGTAACCTGGGAGACGGTTTTGTTGGCTTGATTTTTATCAGAAGCTTCCGCAAGCGATTCCATTTTTTTTGCCAAAGTCACCACCAATTGTTTAAGTTGATCGTTTTCTTTTATGATGGATAACTTTAAATGCTGCATGTCTTTTTTCAACATCTCATTTTCATTTTGCAGTTTTTCTATTTGGCGGGTGCGCTTTTCCAGTGCCTGTATGGCAAGGGTATTAATGCTGCTGAGGTCGTGGGTATTGATGGTGGTATCGCTTCCTATTGTTCCGAAGTTATCTTTGCCAAAGGCTGCATAAAAATCCTGAGCCATGGGGCCATAGTGGCGGTTTTGTTGAGCGTTGTGTCCTTTTAAGTTCCAGGTACTTATTGATAGTTTAGAAAGTTTTGTAAGTATTTCTTCAGCGTTAAGTGATTTGAAATTTTCTTTAGCATTTTTATCGGAGGTAATCGTAAGGCCCACTTTTGCAAAAATTCCTGTTATGCTATTATTACCAAGACGGATAGTATTTATTGCACTCGTTGAGGCCTGGTAGCCAATGGCTATTGAATTTTCGTGATAGGCAGAAGCGGCTGCCCCTATCGCAACACCCCTTATTCCCGATACACTGTTTACCCCAAATGCACAGCCCCACGATTGAGACAAAGTATTATCGCCAAACGCACAAGAATTATTAACAAAAGAATTATTGGCATTTGACATATGTCCAACTAATGTATTCCCTGAAATATTATTCGAATAAATTCCAGCTCCAGAACCTACTAAGGTGTTAAATTCAGAACTCGACCAACCTGATAATCCGGGATTGTCTCTACCAATTGTGAGATTGCCATAAAGATCCTGGTCAAGTAATAATAATCCATTCATTGCATATCCATAAACTGAGCTTACTATTATTCTTGAATGAATCTCACCGGCTACGTCCAGCTTGTGCACAGGATTTGGAACTCCAATGCCAACATTTTGAGCATAAGACACATCAAGAAAAAACAGCAGGAAAAAGCAGCTTAAAAAAGTTAACTTTTTTTTCATATTGATTTTTTTAAACTTATTACTAACTTATTTTTTGTTTTCGAGCATATCTTTATACTTAACTAGAATTAATAAAGATAAAAGGTGGATGGCATGTTTTCAATAGCTACTTTTAGTCATTTTTTGTTTTAAAACATGAAAAAGATAATCCCGGGGAATTTTACAGAACTCATACAAGTTGCGGCTGGTTTTAATCAGCCAAACTTTGTATGCAGCCTTGAAATACTTTTGCAGGCGGGTTATCCATCACTTTCCTCCCCTGCACAGCCACCCGTTTTTTATATTATTGACTATACAAAAAACAGCTACCTGTTCATAGACCCTTTGTTTGAAAAACTGCTTGGCTATGGGAGTGAATATATTTTAGCAGCAGGCCCTGCTTTTTATTCAAGCCTGATACACCCTGCTGATTATAAAATTTTCAGTGAATTGATTGTGCCACAAAATTTGACCTTCTTAAAACAAAAAAAACATACAGAGGTACCTGATTATTCAATCACCATCAATTACAGGATAAAAGACAATATGGGTTTGTACAGGAAAATACTGCAACGCAGTTGTTATATACATACAAGCCCTGAAGGGTTCCCTTTGGCTACTGCAGGTTTTGCCATTGATATTACCCATTTTAAAGAAGGAAATTCTATGATACATACCATTGAAAAGATCAACCGGAGTTCTGCCCTTTCGCCCTGGCTTCAATATAAAAAAATACATCATCCGCAGGATACCGGGGCTTTACTAACTAAAAGGGAAATAGAGATATTGGACTATTTGTATGAAGGATACAGCAGTAAGCAAATTGCAGAAAAAATATTCTTGAGCATTTATACCATACACAACCATCGAAAAAATATGCTGAAGAAAACAAACAGTAACAGCACTGCAGAACTTATAAGGTATGCTAATCATCATGGGTATTTGTAAATCTGTAAATAAAATAATGGTGGGTACACAATTACCGGCAATGATTTAAAAAACAGGAGTAGCTGTATCCTTGCTAAAACCCGTTTTAAATATTATTTTTAAAAAAAATTAGCATGAGTTTGTTATTACCCTTAACATATACAGGACTGCTGAAAGAAGCCAAGAACTATAAACACCGGCAGCCGGTAGATACCGAAGATATCATTAACCGGCTGGGGTTTAAAAACCTGTCCATGCAATCGCAGGCACCCATTGTTTATATCGTAGATTATTCGCAAAACAAATATTTATATATAGACCCTTCTGCTAAAACGGTGCTTGGCTTCGAAAATGATATAATGGCAGAGGCTGGTCCCGGATTTTACACCTCCCGGATGCACCCGGAAGATTACAAAATACTCAGCAATAACATTACACCCGAAAATCTGCAATTTTTAAAAACCCAAATCCATAATGATTATGCAACTTATTCATTCACTATGAATTACCGGATAAAGGATAACAAAGAAATGTACCGGAAAATCCTGCAACGGCACAGTTATATCCTGCTAACAGAAAGTGGGCTTCCATTAGTATCTGTTGGCTTTATTGTAGACATTACCCATTTTAAGGATAACAACAACGTAGTGCACACCATTGAAAAAATTGACAATCTGGATGACGGCCATACTAACGAATTGATATTAAAAAAAATTTACCATCCGGAAGATGCAGCTTCCATATTAAGCAGGCGGGAGAAAGAAATAATGATATTTATTTCAAAGGGAGTGAGTAGTAAACAAATTGCTGAAAAATTATTTATCAGCGTACATACTGTGAACAATCACAGGAAAAATATGCTTACCAAAACCAACTGTAAAACTACGGGTGAACTGGTGCAATATGCTAATCAATTGGGGGCTTTATAAATGTCTGTAGCATACTCAAACAATAACAGGTTAAAAACAGCAGGTTGATCTATATTTAAAAAATGATTTGCATCTGGAATTACAAAAACTTCATTCCGCCATTTGTTGAATGATATATTGTGAAGATAAAATGGATCAACAATACTTTCGTTTTTACCAAAAACAACAAATAAAGGAAGCCCGATTTTTTTTATTGCTTCAATACCATCCGTGTAGGTACCCTCTACCACACTTTTCAACAATAAAGAACGAAAAGGGGGCTTTACATTTTGGTAATCCTGCAGAAATAAATCGGCTATTTTATTGGAATGGCTGTGTGCAAATACATTCATTAATAAATTTTTAAAACCATCTACGTCGTTTGTATCAGAAAAAAGACAACTGGCATCTATTGTGTTCAGCATAATTTTTTCCAATGGGCATTCCAAACCGAGTATGGAACTGCTAACCAGGAATATCCCTTTTGGCGTTAGGTAAGGCAGCATCTCAATTACAATATTGGTACCGAGCGAAAGACCGCCTAACAGGTATTGATCAATTTGTAATTGCTTAATTGCAGCCGCCATTATTTTACCCAGCCTGCTCAATGTGTAATCTTCATAGGGGTTTATAGAAATACCAGAAAACCCGTGAGACGGCATATCAAATGCTAAGAGCCTGTATTGGTTTAATAGCTCATCTTCCAATTGTGGCAACCATGCTGACGTTGATTGTGAATTGCCATGTATAAAAATAATTGCAGGGGTATCTATTTTATTATTGTCTAAGTACGAGAGTGTGATCCCTTCGGCAACCATGAATTTCCTTTCCATTTATTTTATTTTTTTGATTTAAATTGTTTGGGCATTTTCAATCATCAACACACCTCATCCACCACCATCTCCTTCTTAATTTTCACTACCAACCCCTGTAATACACTACCCGGCCCTACTTCTGTAAAACGGGTAGCACCAACTGCAAACATAGCCTGTACAATTTGTGTCCACCTAGCGGCATCGGTTAACTGGTTAATGTGTTTTTGTTTGATAATAGCAGGATAAGTAATGACTTTTGACAGCACATTCTGGTAAACAAGACAAGTTGGTGAGTTGAAATTAGCCGCTTCAATTACTGTTGCCAGTTCTTCTTTTGCAGGCAGCATCAATGTCGAGTGAAAAGGCCCACCAACAGGTACCATCAACGTCCTTTTGTACCGGCAGTTTTCATTTTTTCAAATGCCATTTCCACTCCTATAACACTTTCTCTAATCACTAACTAGCCTGGACAATTATAATTTACCGGCGCTACTGTTTATTCTGTGTCATAGTTCACCTGCATACGGGTATCCTCTACTTTGTCATCAGCCAACGCCAGCACCGCTGCAATGGTGGACGGGTTGAGGTAACAAGCATTTTACATAGCAGCTGCCCTTATGTTTAATACCTTAAATGCATCTTCAAAAACTCAACACATTATTGGCCACTTACGCACTAAACTTCCTCAACGAATGACCACTCACCATATCTGGCTTAGCTCCATGGCCGTACAGGGGGTTAATATTTTAAATGTAATAATCGAATTTAAAAAAAAATACCGGTTACGTTACATTGGTTCTCTTAAGGTCCTCATCCATACCAATAAACATTACATCAGAAATGAGGAAACCTGCAATTTCATTAGCCTGTTCAAATAAATCCTTTCTCAATGACGTGGTTTCATATAAATTCTTTCTATTCCGTTAAACTGAGAACCCTGCCTCAAAGGCGCAGGATTCGGTCATGTGTGTTGACTGTTACTAATCCCCTGGCTGGCAGATAGCTTAACAAGCAAACAAATTGCAGTTAAACTATTTATCAGTGAGCATACCGTTATTAATCACAAGCGCAATATGCAGTACAAGTCGGATACACAAAATTCCGCTGCACTGATCAGCTTTGCTTTCAGGCAGCATTTGTTGTGAAGATATCTTTTCCGTATGCCGCTATTAATTCATTAAATGCCGCTGGTGCATCAATATTTACAAGGTGGCTCGCCAATGGAATTTTATAAATTGTGTTGTTCCACAGGTTAATAGGTGCATCATCCAGGTAATGTATATTTACCAATTTTTCATCCTCTCCAAACACAATACAAACCGGGTATTTTACTTGTTGAATAATGGCAACCGCATCACTATAATTACCCGTTGCAATGGTTGCAAATAAAGAAGAACGAAAAGTACCCTGCACTGAATTGTAATCTTTTAAAAAAAAGTCCAGGTCGTCCTTGTACTCAGATAAAGAAACTGCTGATGCATAGTTGACAACTGCCTGTTCCGGTACATTTTCAGCAAAAACAGCAGATGGATCTGCACCAGGCAACATCATTTTATCCAAACCAACACCCGCTCCCACTATGCACGGTCCGGCCAATACAAGTCCTTTTGGTTCAATAGTTCCGGTAAGCATTTCTGCAACAATATTGGTACCTAATGAAATGCAGCAAATGAGATAAGGCTTATCATTTACCAGTTGCATCACAGCTGCCGCCATAATTTTTGCAATGCCTTGTAAACTAAAATCTCCGGTTTTATTTATTGGTGCTGAGTTTCCATGATTGGGCAGATCGATTGTTACCAGCCGGTAATCAGCAAATAAACTACTTTTTATTTGCTTGCGCCAGGTATTGGAAGAGGTTGAATTACCATGAATAAAAAAAATGGTATTATCTTTTTCTGCATGGGTGATGTAATAGGCTATGGTTATTCCATTTGTAGTTAGTTTTTCTTTGAACATTTGATTGTGTATTCTTATTTTAAAAATGACATTATAGAAAATATTGCCATCAAATTAATGCAGCGTAATTAAAAAAAAAAGCAAATTGCTGGTAGTGATCGCTTACAATTTTTCCTGGCATCAGAAGGGTAATTATTGCGAAGCTACTTCAGATAGTTTTCTCCTGACAATCTTTTTTTGCGTGT
>JBBQTL010000259.1:0-7712 GCA_038213285.1 Chitinophagales bacterium | reverse complement strand
GCCATCACATCGTCTGTATTTACACCACTTGCAACAGCTACCACACCATCTTTCTTAAGTTGTGACTGCTGCCCCGGTACCAATGTTTTTGTAGTATTTCCATTTACAAACTTTACAGATCCTTCGAGCAATGTCGTCTTAAGTAATGCTTCCTCTTCGTAAGCCATCACATTAAAATGCGTTCCGAGTACTTCAATTTGCGAATTATTGACTGATACAATAAATGGCTTGAATTTGTCTTTTGTGATTTCAAAGTAAGCTTCCCCGGTTACCTCAACCTTTCTTTCATTCCCTTGAAATACTGTTGGAAAGCGAATAGAAGAAGCAGCATTCAGCCATACGGCACTGCCATCCGGTAATACAACCTGGTATTGGCCGCCCCGTGGAGTTGAAATAGTATTAAATAAAATTTCCTGGGAGGATTGATGTGCACTCTGGTAAGAAACCTTCCCATTGAACTTTAGAACTTTTGTACTGCCCTGGGTAGTAAGGGTGCCGTTATCTTCGTCATCAAGCAAGATCGTTGAACCATCTGCCAATGTTAGGATTGCCTTATCGGTTCCGGGAGGTACATCATTTTTAAATCGTTGCTTTTGCGTAACGATTTTAGCTAGAGCAGGGTGCTTCCTGTTACTATTATAAATAAAATAAACGGAAAGGAATACGAGTAAAACTGCGGCGGCGGCAGCATAGCGTCTTAAGATAGAAACAATGGAAGCAGGTTTTTGGTGGAATTTTATTTTTGACCAGATCGTTTTTTTCATGGCGGCCTCAAGCGAAGCCTTCGTTCCGTGAACGTTATCGTCCCATTCCCAATTATTGTTTTCAAACGAATTGCACAGGCGATTGTACAGCAGGATTTCTTCATCGCTGGCTAAGCCAGATGTAATCTTGTCCGATAATTTTTCAATATCATCTTTGTTCATATAGAAAGCCTTGTGTTATATAGGCACATGAAAAGGCACGTACCCCTAAAATCATTTTAAAAATTTAATAAATAATTAAAACCGATCACCGGCAACGAGTAAAAGCAGTGATAATAAATAAGGGCCTATAGCACCTTTAATACGACGAAGGGCAATGGTCATTTGGCCCTCAACTGTTTTAACCGACAAGCCTAACTGGTCGGCTATTTGTTGATTAGTTAGATTTTCATTCCTGCTTAATTTGTAGATAGTGCGGCATTTATCGGGAAGCAATTCAACCGCATTTATAATGATTGCTTTCAACTCCTTCATCTCGGTTATTTCCGCTGCTTCAGGCGCATTTTCAGTAATAGTAAGCTTGCCGAGCGTTTCAAAAAAACTTTCCCTGAAATTGCCCGACCGGATGTAGTTTGCTACTTTAAATTTCACTGCGGTCTTTAAATATGCAGGCAAGGTTTGTATCTCCAATTGATTTCTTTTTTGCCACAACCAAATAAAAATGTCCTGAACAACATCTTTAGAAGCGCTGGAATCCTTGAGCAATACAAAGGCTGCTTTATAGATATTTTCCCAATGCCGAAGATATAAGACTTCAAAAGCTTCCTCGCTATCCTGTGACAACAAAAGCAATAGCTCCGCATCGGTATATGATTGATAAGCAGACAATGGTAAAAATTATTTCGAATGAAGGTAATTCAAAAATAGTAAAGAAGGCTGATACCCAAAAAGCGGGTGCATTTCAAATTCATCCTGCTCTGGTTACAACAAAAGCTGTATACACTTTTTTTAAAAGCGATGTTTATAGGTTATAAAACATTCGCTTATTTTGCTGCCTATTAGACCTTGGAGCTTGACTCTGAAAATCCAAAATTGTATTCGATTGGCTATGATTCAGCTAATAATGGAGTATATATAATCCGATAACTATCGGATGTCGCTCTCTATTTAAAAACTTAAGAATGCGTAAATCGCCGTTGAGGGTTAAGACGTTGAGTTATCAAAGAAATAAAAACGTCTGAACACGATTTGTGACCCGATATCGGGTGGTGAATGGTCAATAGAGAAATATTGCCAACACGATCTATCGGGCAACACTTAACTTAATACTAGCTTTTAAAAAAGATTTTTTCCCATAAATTTTACAGTACAATTAAAAATATTGACAAGTGCAGTTTACTCCAACACCAATTGCTTTTTCTCAAAAGGAATTGGATAGGCGGTGATCCATAATTCAGGCTGCATCGCTGAGGGAAAAGCAACAGACGAAAACAAATAGATGTCCGCTTTTTTGTTCAGCAATTTTTTGCTTGCTTTAAAATAATAACTAAGGTTGCCTTTTGCCTTTTCAATATGTTCCCAGTTGTTGTACAAAAAAGAGGGGCTCCTGTCGTAGGGTGGTATTAATTCTCCATCGACCAATATACCTGCAAATACTTTTTCCGGATCGTAGTCGCCAGGTACGGTGAGTACGAGGTAACTGCTATTGGTTGTTTCTTTAATTGTAAATGATGCTTTGTAAGCCGTAATTGCTGTTACACTGTCAGCAAATAAATTAGACAGTCTATTATTGCTAAGGCTAACCATTTTGTCGTTGTCGTATCCAATTACTTCACTTAAAGCCAATGGTGTGGGATTAATTTTTACATACCGGTATGCAGTATTGCTGTTGCCAGTCAGTTCAAGTTGGCTGCCGTGTTTTTTTATTTCAACCTGCTGCCAGTCCCTGCCATTGGTGGATGCCGTTGCTGATTGAGGCAAATAATCAGCAGGTATGTTTTTCAATAAAAGTCTGTTGAAGGTTTTTCCTGAACCTGCACCAATCCGCATAGCGCCAGGCGGTATATTGTTATGACTGTAAACAGACGCATGTGCTTTGTAAACAGTAGTGGTATCCCCATCAAAAGCAAACTTATCCCACAAACCGAGTTTAATAAAACTGCTGTCTTCAAAAAAAGATTTTCTTGAAGCAGCCACTGCGGGATATTTTGTACTCCCTGCCCTTTGCAGGCTCCTTACTTCCAATGCATTGTTATCATTGTTAAAGCACATGCTTTCATACATGTCGTAGGCAAAGGATGGCACCCGTGTAGCAGTAAGTGTTGCAAGCTTTCTATGATAATTCAACGATAATTTTTTACCGGGAAATTTTATTACAACTGCATCGTCTTTTCCAATGCTATAACGCTTGCCATCTACAATTGCGGTGTAGTATTTTTCGTAAGCCGATTGTATGTTAACTTTCTTCTCAGTCCCTGGCATGCCAATTAATTCTACCACAGTTGTTTTACCACTTGCATTTTCCATTGGCAGGTAAGCAGTGCCGCTGATAGATAAATCATCAGCAATATCTGATACTTTTACCAGCACTGCCCTGAATGGCAATACTTTTATCAATGCTTTTTCACCGTATTTAATTGGTCCAATTTCTTCTTCGTACGGGTGCATTAATTTAACGCTGTACCGTTTTGAATTACCAAGTCCAATCGTATTGTCAACATTTATCGTAATCGTATTTTCTTTCCAGGTAAGGTTGCGTAAAGTAATCAGCCTGGTATGTGCATTGCCCCTTGATACTGCTTTAAAACCATATTGTGCTTCGGGCAATTCCAACCCATTCACCATTATTGTATTGTACCTGCGGTGCAGGTTATACAATCGTGCCAGCATATTAAATTCTTCATCTTTTAAAAAAGAAGGGTCGCCATAAATTTCTGGTGACATGATAAGATTGCGGTTAAATGCCTGCAGCAGCAAATCATCTTCCCAAAAATCCAATGCAGAACTCAGGCATACGCCATGGTCTTCGGTTAAGCGTTGCAATCCGGGTGGGTAGCCACGCCGCAAATTTGTAATCCTGTGGTGCAGGCCAGGCGTATCGTTCATAATATGTACATCGGTATAGGTTTCCCTGCCTTCCCACAAAAAAGTAGTAGTGTATTTCCTGGCTGCATCACTCATGCTGATGCGGTGGTTCAGTACTATTAAATCCGGGCTGTACTTTCTTGTTTGCTGCATGGCTTCAATAAAATACTTTTCTTTCTCCGGCCGCAAATCGCTGCTGCATAAATCCATCTTAAACAACTTAATTTTATAATCCCGGCAAAGTCCGGCAAGCATGTCAATTCTTTGTTGAGCTTCCTCCGGACTATTGCCATAACCATCCGGCCCCATCCATATACCCAGCCTTGTACCTGCTGCAGTAGCTGCTTTATAAATCGGGTTCAGTCCATTCGGATAATCTTTTTTAAACCAGGGCGATTGCAGGTTACCGTAAGCAGGCCTGCCTTCAAATGCTACACAATTTGGGCCATAATCAAACGTACCCACATCCAGCAAATACACATCCAGTTGCATCCCATATTTATCCTTCATCCATTTAAAGAACTGCAGGTTTTTCAATATTTTATTTTCGTTGTTGCCAAACCAGGAACGGCTTATCCAATCAAAATACATAGCAACAGAAGGGCTTTGCTGTGTGTATGCCTGATTAGATTGTTGTGAATTCACTTGTGTAGAAATCAAGACGAATACATTTGCAATTAAGAAGAATTTAGTTAATCTTTTGCGGATCATAATTTATCATTTAGGATGATATTTGTAAACTATTTTAAAGCGAAATAAATTGACGGTGCTGCATCGCACCCTGGTGACTGCAATTTACCGCCAACACTTTATCAAACATTTTGATACCCAATTTTTCTTTTCCCAATCCAGGATATCCCAGGCCGATCAGGTGATAAATAATTAGTGACTAAAGTAAATGAAAAGAAATCAGCGGTACATCAATTTAATGGAATGCTTTACAAACATATTGGCATAATTTGATTTATTAAAACCAGCTTAGTATAAGTTGTAAAATTCTCATTAGAAGCATAAACCTTGTATTGTGCTGCCTAATTTAAAAGTGAAGCAAACAGCAATTGATATTGCCGCCAGGTATAGCCTTAGGTAGCTGCCAGCAAACTCACCAGTCAATTACCAACACAAAAAATGCGGTTGGTGCCTAACTGTTGCAACACCAATTGTATGGGAGAGGAGTAATATCTTCTACCGTTCATTCAAATGGCCTGGAGGCAGCAGTGCCATTTTTCAACCAATCATAATACAGCCTATTTCATTGCAACGGATGTAATCGGGTGTCAACTATTTGATTGATAGGTAACTAAAAGTACAATTATAGTTTACTTAAAAAATACTATTACGCCTTTACAACCCTGCATCCTTTTACTGCATAAAAAAAGATATACAGGTAGCAAATTGCCGGAACAATAAAGGCTGTTTGAATACTGGTTTTATCACTCAGAAAACCCATTGCCAGTGGCATGATGGCACCGCCAACAATGGCCATTACCAGGTAAGATGAACCATCTTTTGTATAAGTACCCAGCTTATTTAAAGCCAAAGCAAAAATGGTAGGGAACATAATAGAATGAAAAAAGCCAATAATGATAACTGACCAAACCGCTATTTCGCCCTGTAAAAAGATGGCAACAGTAACCAGCAACAAATCAGCTATTGCAAAAAACGCCAACAAGGTGGATGGTTTAATTTTTTGTTGTAAACCTGTACCAACAAAGCGCCCGATCATAAAAGCCACCAAATGATAAGTAATGTACAATGCTGCCTTCTTTTCATCAATACCCGGCATCTGGTATTCTGCATAACGAAATATGAAACTGGCAACCCCCACTTGTGCACCTACATAAAAAAAGATACCCAAAACGCCCAGGTATAAATTGGGGTGCTTAAAAAAGCTGCTGCCATTGTTACTTTGTTTGGCATCAACTGTATTTTCTTCTTCCTGTTCTTTAATTTCCGGAATGTGGGAGAAGTAGATCAGCGCTGCAATGAAAACAAATATGAACCCCAGGAAAATGTAAGGGCTTTTTACAGTACTAGCCTCAAACAAACGATAGGCTTCCAACTGTTCTGCTGACATTGTTTTTATTTCATCAGCGGTTTTTTGCACACCACTTAAAATAAATGTTCTTGCAATTAAGCTGGTAAGCACTGCCCCCAATGCGTTGAATGCAGACGCAAAATTCAATCGGGCAGAAGCTTTGAGCGGATTACCAAGGGAGGCTGCTAAAGGATACGCTCCTACTTCCAGGGTACTGTTGCCACAAGCCATCACAAAAATGGCTGCCAAAAACATAGGGAACGATCTTGCCTGGGCCGCAGGATAAAACATAAACGCTCCTATTGCACAAATAAACAAACCGGTTGTAAGCCCCTTGCGATAGCCAAGTTTTTTTATAATCATCCCGGCAGGACGGGCCATCAAAAAATAGCCGGCGAAAAATACAAACGGAATAAAGGAAGATTGAAAATCTGTGAGGTCGCATGCTTTTTTAAGATGCGGTATTAAAATGTCATTGATATTAACCGCCACAGCCCACATAAAAAATAGCGTGGTTACAAGCGACATTGGTTTGGTATAATTAAAAGCAGGATTATACACATAATTTACTTCAGCAGCAGATGTATTGGTAGCAGAGGCCATTATAGTTTATTTGGTTGTAAAATAAAAAGTTGATTCAGAAAAAACATTCACCCATCCTTTCTAACTGGTGTAAAAAACTTCTTCTATTGCAGCCCCACCATTCGCCTGCTTTCCGGGTTTCAACCAGCACCCTGGCAAGGGATACACACTTTCCACCATTCCTGTGTTACCGGATCGGCTGCCATATCAGGTATATCTTATTCGTAATCTATACTAATGTATTCGAAATAACTAAAAAGCATTCTATCTTTATAAAAAATACCATAATTGCGGATGTTGGAACGCCTGATTTGTTTCAACACTGCCGGCCATACTGCGGTATGCAATTGTTTGTACTCATCCAGTTTTTCTTGTACTACTTTTATGATGCTTCCGTATCTTTTCATAATGTAAGTTTATTTTTTTGCAATCTGTATGAATGTGATTTGTTAAGAAACAATTGCTTCGGCCCTATGCATGGCAATTGTTGGCGTAGTTTTTTTTAAATTGCAAACTTTAGATACATCTGTTGTCAGCATATAATAATAAAATTAATGAAAGATAGCTATCATCGTCAAAATAGCAGGCATTTTAAACAGTAATAGTGAAATTTATTAAAGGGAAATCCCCACTTTATAATAAAGGAAAATCAACTATTTAGTTTTCGTAAAAATAGATTTAAAGCAACATGTGAAAGTTCATCTGATTGGCATATTTTAATGAAATATTAGCAGAACGATTCCATTTATACAATCATTTAAAATTCCATTTCAGGGTAAAGTAAATATTTTGATAATGAGCCAGTTTCCCCACATAAACTCTTAAACCTTACCAGGCTATTCTTTGTTATTTTATTTTCAAAACCACAGGCTTCAGTTTAGCCTGGTCTTCTTTTACCAATACCTTTACCAGCTTCAGATTGTCATCAAAGCTCCATTCATTTGCATTGAGCATTGCGCCGTTTAAAGAAATTTCCGAAGGCTTTGCTGTATAAATTTCTACAGCATAATTTCGGCTAACCGGCATTCCATCATAATTGCCTTGCCTTGGCTGAATGGTCAATTCAGTAGCATTTTTATCAGCTTTGCACACAAATTTTGTACTGGCAACTGCACCCTTGTCATATTTGAATGAAATACCATCATCCTCGTACATCGTATAACTGGATTCATTTTGGGGATATACTTTTAAATTGATGGTATCTAATGGAAGTTGATCTGTGTACTGCATGGCAGGTTGATAAGGGATAATTGCACCCGCTTTTATAAACAGCGGTCCTCCCCTGTCTTTTGGCACATCGCAAA
>JBBQTL010000258.1:0-7780 GCA_038213285.1 Chitinophagales bacterium | reverse complement strand
ATTTTAAGTCCTGCGTGTCTACCAATTCCACCACCCGAGTAAACATATTTAATATCTAAGATCAATAATAATCGCCTTACGACGAATCCCGATTTCTATCGGGACGTGTCTACCAATTCCACCACCCGAGTAAACATATTTAATATCTAAGATCAATAATAATCGCCTTACGACGAATCCCGGTTTCTATCGGGACGTGTCTACCAATTCCACCACCCGAGTGTAAAAAAACAGCACTTTCGTTGCCGCTGGCAGAAAAAAAAAAGCAGATAACAAAAACTATCTGCTTTAAAATTAAGAGCGAAAGACCGGGCTCGAACCGGCCACCCCGACCTTGGCAAGGTCGTGCTCTACCAAATGAGCTACTTTCGCATTATTTATAAGAACTGTTCCCGTTTTTTCGGAGTGCAAAAATAAGGTTTGTATCCGTACTACAAAATTTTTTATTTGTACTGCGGATTATACAAAGTGTTTTCAGGCACTTGTACTTCAGGTTTTCCTTTATAGCGATGCTTGTACATTCCCATACAGCCACCTAAAATGAAAGCAAGCACTAAAAATATCTGGCAAAACCACAGAAAACGGGATGATGAAACCCAGTTGTGTGCAAAATCTTTGTGTTTATTGTCTATTACTTCGTATTCCATATTTAGCTTTTTGCGTGAGGCAAAAATAAGTAAAGTGAATTAAAAAAAATTATTTGTTCCTATTAATTTCTGAAAAGCTTTTTTTCTTTTTTATAAAAAACTGCCATACAATACTACCCGAATACCAACCATTCACCTGCCCTTTGCGGGAAACAGGAAATACAGATTTCTGTTGATCCCAAATTATCCATTTTACAAACTGAACATGCGATTTTACAATGGCACCAAAAAAACCAGGATTCCCTTCAAACAACCCCTTCCATCCGGCAACACCATCCAGCATCAGCCTCGGCACAATGGTATAAATTGCAGTTAAAAAAGGTAAATTCTTGGCCAGCATCACCAGGTTATTCCTGAAATTCAGAAAGGCTTTAAAATTATTATCCGTTTTTAATGTTCCCCCTCCTACATGATATACTACGGAGGCCGGTTGCACGTATATTTTGTAGCCTGCCAGTTGCAGCCGCCAGCAAAAATCAATCTCTTCCTGGTGGGCAAAAAAATATTCATCCAGTCCACCCAGTTGGTGATACAAATCTGCCTTTACAAACATGGCAGCACCACTCGCCCAAAAGCAGGGTTGTACCTCATCGTATTGCCCCTGGTCAGTTTCCACAACATCAAATACCCTTCCCCTGGCAAATGGGTAACCAAGTGAATCTATCCAGCCGCCACCGGCCCCTGCATGTTCAAATAACTGCCGGTGCTGATAACTCCGTATTTTTGGTTGGCAACCTGCAATAGTAGCATCGCTTTCCATTAATGCAATCACCGGTTCTATCCAGCCGGGTGTTACCTCCACATCATTATTCAACAGCACATAATAATCACTTTCCACTTGTTTCAACGCGGTATTGTATCCCTTTGCGAATCCTTCATTGCTGCTATTGGCAAGTATTTCCACCTCCGGAAAATGGCTTTGTAAAAAGACAATACTATCATCCGTGGAAGCATTATCGGCAACGATTACACGCTTATTGGAATAGGTGGCCGCCAACACAAAAGGAAGAAACTGTTGCAGGAATGCCTTTCCGTTCCAATTTAAAATAACAATAGAAACCATTGGCGTTTTTATGATACCAGCTTTATCAAGCGCTTCATCATCGTTGCGTCGCAATCCGTTCATCGGTTGTACTACTATTTAGCTTTAATTACAATTTACACAAAGGTTGCTCAAATCTGTTGGAAGCTCTTTTATTGGTGGCCGGCATACCCAGCTACCACTTGCTGTTGCGACAATTATTAAATAGCGCTGCTCTTTTCGAACGACCTCACAGGTTTCTAAAACCTGTGAGGTCTGGGCCTGTTTACAAACATAGTCCATTTCTTTTTTCTCTTTTCTTATTTCTTCATTTACATTTGATAAAATGACCACACAATTATTTAACTGGAGAACAGCTCTTGCATTAATTGCCATCGCAATTGTAACAGGTACTGTTTTTTATTCCAACTACCTATCCAAAAAAATTGCCGCGGATGAAAGGGAGAAGGTAGACGTATGGGTTCAATCGCTCAAGACAAGAGCCCGGGCTACCGAACAAGTCGCACTGGATCTTACCAATGCTATCACATCCCGCAACACTACCATCCCGATAATAGAAACGGATGAATATGATAATCCATCCGGGCAGGGCTTAAACCTGGATACCCTCGAAATAAAGAGAGACACTGGCTATTTACGCAGGAAAGTGAAAGAATTTAAAAGCCAGAATGAAGCAATTACTGTAGAAGTAAATAAAGAACCGCTGATTATTAACAAATACTATTTCGGCGATTCCAAACTGCTAAAAGAAGTAAGGTACTACCCGCTTATACAGCTCTTCATCGTTGCACTGTTCATCCTGATCACCTTAACCGCCATTACACTTCGCAATAAATCTACCCAAAACCAGGTTTGGGCGGGCATGGCAAAAGAAACTGCCCACCAGTTAGGCACACCGTTATCCTCGCTGCAGGGTTGGGTAGAACTGCTAAAGGAAACAGCAGGCAGCGAAAAAATAGCATCAGAAATGACGAAAGATGTAGACCGGCTGAAACTGGTGAGTGACCGCTTTGGCAAAATTGGAAGTACTCCACAGTTGGAAGAATTTAATATCGTGGAGCAAATAGATAATATGGTTGCCTATATCAAAAGAAGGGCATCTGAAAATGTCATTTTCAGTATTTACAGTTTTGAAGAAAAAGAAATCCCCGCAATGATCAGCGCCCCGCTATTTGACTGGGTAATAGAAAACTTACTGAAGAATGCATTGGATGCCATGGAGGGAAAAGGCAGCATCCAGGTAAAAATAAAAAGCGAAATAGCGGCGGTAATTATAGATGTTATTGACTCGGGAAAAGGGATCAGCAAACAGCATCTTGCCAATATTTTTAAACCAGGTTTTACCACCAAAAAAAGAGGTTGGGGGCTGGGCCTGAGCTTGTCAAAACGGATTATAGAACAATATCATAGAGGCGAACTATTTGTAAAAAATTCGGAACCAGGCAAGGGCACTACCTTCAGGATTGTACTAAAAAAATAAACAGAACGTTCAAGACTTTTTCCAGGCTTGTCCTGCAAATGAAAATATTAATTTCACTACGATTGGATTCATTTGAAATTTTTACAATTAATGTTTTTACATTTGCAAACCTCCTGGTAATAAGTACTCTACTAATTTACCAAGATATAGTTGCGGCGATGGCGAAATTGGTAGACGCACTACTTTGAGGTGGTAGCGCCTGTCATGGGCGTGGGAGTTCGAATCTCCTTTGCCGCACAAAAAACCTTTCTTTCGGGAGAGGTTTTTTATTTAGTTTCAAAGTGAATATATTTAAACCGACCTTTGTTCTCTTCCTTTTTAAACAACTTCCTCTAATTACATTTTCAATCCAAACAATTTAATGTAACGAATCTATATTTTGGCCGTTCATTTTCACAGCCGTTTACGTTTAGCATTACAATTGTCATCCATTAAAAAAAACTCTTTCAATCGTCCAGTAAGATGCAACCAATGCAATAAATGTCGACAGGGTATAAACAATCCTTACACGATACCAGGATTTATTTCGCATCGGAATAATGATACATGCAAACAGGGCAGTGATTACGGCAATCTGCCCCAACTCAACTCCTATATTGAATGCAATAACTGAGGTATAAAACTTGTCTACCGGCAGTCCAACTTCATTTAATGCGCTTGCGAATCCCATTCCATGTATTAACCCAAAAAGAAACACGATTAATATTCTCCATGGTTTTAATTTGGTCAACAACATATTTTCTACCGCCACAAATACAATGGAAAGCGCAATAATGGGTTCCACTATGGCTCCGGGTGCAACGATTATATTCTTCATACTCAATGCAAGTGTAATAGAATGTGCTACCGTAAATGCAGTCGCCTGCCAGAGTATGGTTTTAATATTGGTACTTAGCAAACAAAGTCCCATCACAAACAGCACATGGTCGATGCCAGAAGGGACGATGTGCTCAAAGCCCATCTTTAAATAAAACCATACCACATCTTTTACAGGAGCATTTTCCAATGCATAATTAATGCTATGTGCATAAAGCCAAGAAGTAAAAAATAACAGGCCGGTCAACAGCAATACTTTTTTTAATATTTTGCTCATCCTTACCTTCATACAAAAAAAATTGATCCTTCCTTAAATTTCTTTCAACGATTGTTCACCACTTAACTTTAAATCTTCCGGTAAATATGCCTTGCTTTTAAATGCCTGCTCCAGTAAGCCCTTTGCTTTTGCTTTATCACCCGACTTTTCGTAAATCAAACCTGCCCGGCATAGCAACACCGGATTTTTACTATTTGTTTTTAAAGCCACCTGTATATATGGAAGGGCTTTAGCATACTCTCCTTTTTGGTAGTATACCCATGCAACTGTTTCATTTACTTCAATATTTTTAGGGCGACGATTATACTCTGCCAATGCGTGTTCCAGTGCCTTATCATTATCATTTATTTTTAAATACGCATACGCCAGTTCCTTATCAGCATAATGGCCGATGCTTTCGTCGGTGGCGGCCGCTACAGCATTTTTATTCATATCATCAATAACCATTTTAGCAGTTGCTGCCGCCTGGTCTTTTTGCCCGGCTAATTCATACACATCTACCAATTCTTCTTTAAATGAAAAATCATTTACCAAAGCATCCGCCTGCCGGTAGTACTCAATTGCCTTTATATAATCTTTTGCAGCCATTGAAAGACGTGCCATACCAGCCATTGCGTGTACATAGCCGGGTCTTTCATTTAAAGCAACGGTATAATTCATTTCAGCATTTTTAGGATCGCCAGTGTTTTCATATAAGCGGCCTAATTGTACTCTTGCCCATTCAGTTGTTTCATCGCCGGGTAAACCAGCGTCTACTGCCATTTTCATTGCCTCAATAGCCCCGGGGTAATCACCATATATTTCACGCAGGTAAGATGCCCTTGCATAAGAACGCAGGTCGGGTCTTATCGACATCATCTTTTCCGCATTGATCACCGCAGAATCATAATTCCCCATTTCAACATGGCCGTCTACGAGTATACCATATAGAAATGCATTATAGGGGTTTATCTTTTCTGCTGTTTCCGCCATAGCCAATCCATCTGCAAAATGATGCTGCGAAAGGTATAAGAGTGATTTTAAAGTTAACGCTTCAAAATTGCCTGGTTCTTTTGCCAATATATCATTTACACATTTCATAGCAGCCTTGTCATAATACTGGTAATTGCCGGTGGCTCTTGCTTCCATAATAAATAAATTGGCCAATGCAACCATTGACTTGATATCACCCGGATTCGCTTTAACTGCAGCTAATAATTTGGCAGCATTTTTTTTAGTAGAAGGCCATTCAACTGTGGTACTTAAAATTCCTTTCCTATCCAGCAATCCATATACGACGGACTTTTTCCTGTTTTCATCTCCCTTGAACTTTATAATCACAAATCCGGCGGTGCCAAAAAATACCAGCAAAAGTGCAGCGTGTAGTATCTTCTTTTTCATGTTGGTGTAGTTGTTTAATAATAAAAACAAATGAATGGTCATCTGATTCTAAATGACCATTCATGATCAAAAAAAAATATTGAGATATATAAATTAGGTAAAGCAATTTTTTTGAAAAATAAGTCCGCGGGGTACCACGGACTTATTTTGTTGAATCATCTTACATTCCACCATTAACCTTTTACTATGCGCAGGCTTTGTTTCACTTTTCCATTCTTCGTTACTTTAATAAAATAAATCCCCTTTGTCAAATCACTGCCATTCCAGTTTTGAGTATAGGTGCCGGGCTCCAATGTTTTGTTTACCAACACTTTTACCTGGTGCCCCTGTACGTCAACTAGGGAAATATTTATTTGGGCTTTAGTATCCAAATGATACTGGATGGTGCTGCTACCCACAAACGGGTTAGGCGATGTGGTGGCGATAACCTCCGGAGCTGCAAGTGCTAACCCCTGGTAAACGGATCTGTTATTTCCCATGTCGGGTCCTGTGGAAGCTGAATTTGTTCCCGTGCCGCAATTACAAATATGCGTTCCGGGCCATGGCGTTGCCACGTATGGGAATGATTTTTTAAAGGGAGCATCGTTTTGCTCAATACCCGTTGTATAGCCCAATACTTTAAGCAACTGGGGGGTTACAGGGCTACCACCCACCATGTAATCATCATACCATAATCCTATTGCGGCCAATACCACACCGCCAACTGCCTGTAATTCAATCCTGGTTACATCATCCTCTAGTCTTCTTCCATTAGGAAAGCCATCCATGTTGGGAATATTCTGAATGGATGTGTTGGCATAAGCGGGATCCAGTAAACCGGTTACAGCAGCCTGTACAAGGCCTAAAGTGCTGAAATCTTTACTGTCTCTCGGCGTTGGCGGAACTGCCATATTCAAGCGCAGCATGTCACCACCATTAGGTAAAAAATTATTAATGAATGGCTTGCCCATTGCAAGCGGATTACCTGCCGGCTTACCTGTTGCCAACTGGTAAGGTGACAGGTTAGGGACGCCTGTATGAAAGATGGGCCAAAGATCTACTGACCGGGGAGAATTTTTGGCAGGTAATAATAATGTACCAAATATGGCATCATCCAAGGCAGTACCAGCCACTGCGGCAGTTCCTTTTAATGGAAATAAACCATTTTGCCCGTTTCCAAAACCAAATGCTCCCAATGAATTCTTTTGAATACGCAAGGGACTAAAAGCTGGAACAGCGCCACCAAATTTGGCATCGTCCATGTAAAGGGCGAGTTCGGGATTGTAGAAATACTTACCGAATTGTTTGATCGTAGCCAGGTCATCATAAGGCGTCAATGCATTCCATAAATCCTTTGACCCAATAGGAATTACCACTTCATTGGTTAAGGGCATACCCAGCCTGGAAACCTGCACCCAATTACCTGAATTGGAAGAAAATTCAAACTGCCGGTCGATATTAGCGTTTACCTGTGCCGCAGTAACCTCAGATAATATCCTGATTTTCTGCCTGCTTGCACTGGCCCATACCCCAATTACATAATTTGGATCCAAAATGTTTGCCGCAGCACTTACGGGCTTACGATCCTTTTGCAGGGTAGAAATATCTACCTGTAAAGCAATAGTAGAAACGTTCAGGCATTTTAAACCATCAACTGACATACCCGAAGCCCGGGGTGCATCACCGAGGTCAAATATACCACCTAAATCCACAAAGAAAGGGTCATCTGCTGTGCCACAGAATACTTTTTCTCCTGAAGTTGAAGTTGTAATGGCTTCATCAATTAAGGTATTGTAATCTGGCTTGTTTAAACCAACAGGTGAACTGATAGAGCGGGGCCCGATGTTGGGCGGCGGAACCTTTCCATTATTAACAACCATTTGGAACGTTTTACCGCCATCCATGCTTCTTTCCATCTTATAGGTTGTTTTCAGGTTTTGCTTACCTAACCTGATGTTGAAGAATGTAGAGGGATCTTCATTCAACTTTTTAAATGTAAAACGGTAAATAATATCATCCCCGTTAGTAGCAATGTTGTTGTCAATATGGATTTCATAACGTATACCTTCACCAAAAGAATAGTAGTTGGGCCCACCCTGGGGTAGTTGCCCTGGTACATAATTTGCAATGATGGTAATCTTATTAGGATCATCCGGGCT
>JBBQTL010000257.1:0-7909 GCA_038213285.1 Chitinophagales bacterium | reverse complement strand
TTGCTACATTAGCTGCCAATAGCAGTTCTTACAGCAATACCGGCCTGGCTTATTCAACTGTTTATTATTACAGGGTACAGGCAACCGGCTCTAATAATACAACCTCCGCATGGAGTAACGTTGCTAATGCTTCCACTATAGCTCCTCCGCCTGTAGTTCCTTCATCCCCAACCAATCTTACAGCAACATCAACCGGGTGTAAAGAAATAACGTTGAACTGGACTGATAATTCTAATAATGAAACTGGTTTTGAAATAAGAAGAGCTACCAGTTTAAATGGTACTTATAGCCTGGTGACAAAAGTTGGCGTTAATATCAGAACTTACAGGAATATTAATTTACAAAGAAACAAACGATACTACTACATCGTGCGTTCCTACAACACAGCAGGAACATCAGCATGGAGCAATAAGGCAAATGCATTAACAACTTGTATACCTGTATTGAAACAGGCAAATATTGAGAATCAATTAATGCTATTCCCCAACCCCGCAACCAACGGACGTTTTACCATTACGTTGCCAAATAGTGTGTCGCTGCCGGTTACCATGGAGATACTATCGGCACATGGACAAAAAGTCTATAGCAACCAACTGAACAGTTACAATAACGGGGTTCAAACAAAAGGTTTAGCAAAGGGATGGTATATTGTAAGGATACTCAATGGAGATGAAGTTAAAAACCTAAAACTATTAATTGAATAAAAGAAACGGATCTAGAACAATTTCGTTTATTAAGCAGCTCAAAATAAACAATATTTTGAGCTGCTTTTTTGTAGGCCGTTGTTGCTGTTATCAGTTTGATCGGGTATGTACTTGCCAATAAAAAAAACATCTAATCGGTAAAAAGGCCCATTGGTAAAAGATGCCAAACACTTCTATCAATATTTACAAAATTTGTATAATAGCATATATATGGGCCGTTCAATATTACCAGATTTCCTTCAAGTTCTCTACCTAACAAGGAAGTAGGTAACCTGCCATTTTAGTAAATATGCCACCTTGAACCAATTCACTAGCCTGCTTTACAAGCTCATTTTTATAAACTCCTGGTAAAATAATTCCGCCAGGGATACCTGATTCTTTGGAAATATTTTTTGTACAATCATATCGTTCTTTTGAGATAATATCAATTGTAACACCAAATGAGTTGCTTTTAAATATTTTATTAAACCAATTTTTATCACTCATTGAAAAATACACTTCTCCGTTATCGTTTATTTGCACTCCAAATAAGACTTCCTTTGGCATTTTATTAAATATTGCCTGGCAACCACTACAATAATTTGCAATTTTCCTGCCATCAATACACTTTGTTTGATTTTGGCAAAACGAAAATAGACCTGTAATGAAAAAGATAATAAAAATAGAGAGTCTTAGAATTATTTTATTGAACATAGTGTGTCTTAAAAAAGTTTCGTACAACGTTTACATTTCCCGTCTAAACAATATCTTCCATAGCGGCAATACACCAAATATAGCTGGATATACGCAGCAAGTTATCAGTAATTTTCCTGGTGTAAGTCTCCTGCAAAAATATCGCACACAAGGAGAGTCGTCGAAAATAGTAGTTAGTATTTTTTACAACCATGCGAAGCGATTTTCAAATAAGCTGCGTCATAAATGATATCGCTGAGATGCTTTTATTTCACACCAACAAATCACTAATGGGTGATCGTAAGCGTATATCCCGGACTCACTGTAAAGCTTACACCATTTGCAATATGCAACTTCTTATAGTAACATTTGAGTTCAATACAACAGGGCCAATGTTAATCATAACATCTGTGTTGATATCGGGCAGTTTTCCGCAACTCCAGTCAGGCTGGTAAGATTTCCAAATGACGCAGGTATTGGTCCGTCAAACCTGGTACCATACACATAAAAGGTTAGCAGCTTAGGTAAGTACCCCAGGGAAGAGGGAAATGGTCCCGTGAGAAACTGTTCACCAATATGAAGATTAGTAAGCTCTTTAAAATTTGATACATAATCAAGCAAATCCCCCCTGAATTCAATATCAATAAAATCAATAGAAGTGATGCCATCAAGGTTTTTAAAGGATGCTGGTACTGTGCCTGTTAAATGATTACCATACATCACTAATGCTACCAGCCTGTTATTACTGACTGTCACACCCTGCCATGACTTTACAGGCAATGCACTTTTCCATGAATCCCTGTAATCGATATTATACCAGTTATTACCATTGGTGCTGTCGTACAAATCCACCAACGCCATGGAATCGCTTATGCTTACCTGTGCTGACGACTTTAGTGGTGCAATAAATAAAAATACCAGGATTAGGAGTAGTACGGAATTGACTTGCATGATCAGATTAAATTGTAAATGCAATGCAATCTAAGGAGGGGGTTTTAAAAATAAAAATAATAAACGGGGCTAATGAGTTTACTGATATCGATTTCAACCCTCAATGCGCCAAAACTGCTAAAACAAATAAACTTCAAGGCCAGAAACAATTTGAAAAGTCTTCGTCGAAAAAGCAATTAACCACACTTCGAAATCAAGACGGTAATGTCAGATCAAAACTTTTCGAACCGTAGGATGAATTGTAAAAGCTGTTGAGAAAAATGACAAGAGCGAGTTGCATCAACAAAGTGTTTGTTCTCAAACTATTGTTGAAGCCCACTGTAACTAAAAGCTGATAACCTTTAAAACAAGTAAGAGTAGCTGTTCCCTACCATAAGAATGCTTGCATCATTTAACTATTCTGTGTCCAGCCGTATGAAAAAACAAAGCATGAATATTTTTGGAAGGATGGTTTGAAATAAATTGAAGTGTCCGAAAAAAGTAGACTGAAAGACAGATTCAAAGTATTAGCAACTTCAATTTAATCGTGCATGTATTTTATACTTGCCGCTACTACTCTATAGGCGAAAAAACCTAGTATATTTCAGTAAATCAGCGTCAGGATTTTGTTTCTAAATTTTATAAATAAAGATACAATAGCCAAACTAACTGCAGTGCACAGCTCCATCAGCGGAATTTGCATGAGTTTGTTTATCATTTGAAGAAGATGAAGCGAAAACACCACGGGGACGAAGTTGCAATGTCCTAATCAAATACCCCCTTCCTGTCACTGTTCCGAATAAAACTGCCCCGGAATTCGGGGCAGTTTTTATTAAATTCTTGCACCCTATTCCAAAATTATTTTGATGGTGTATACCTCCGTATTACTAATAAATCGCACCATATACACACCTCGGGCCCTGTTTCCGAGATTCACTGATATGGTTGGCGAAAACGCAGCTTTTTTCACCGATCTGTTTTCAATGATGCTGCCTTTCGCATCCAGGATGAGCAATGACGCATCTGAAGGCGGCATGTTGTTTAACTGCACCGTGAACTGCCCTTTTGTAGGATTAGGAAATACTGAGATGCCGGATGATACCTGGTTAGCTGGCTTCGTATGGTCGTTATTACATTGACCAATTTTGTCCCCATGCCCCAGGTGTGCCGCAAGTGCATTTACGCTTACGCAGATCGTTTGCCCTTTGTGACAAACATATACCTTGCTTTTATTCTCTTTACGGGAGCAGAAGGGATCCAATACTTTTACCTGGAAACTACAGGTGACGGTATTGCCGGCTGCGTTCCTTTCACTAAAGGTTACCTGGGTTACTCCAATAGGGAACATGCTTCCGCTTGAAGGCCCGGCAGTTTGGGTAACGGTTGTACCGGGGCAATTATTCGTTGGTTCAGGAGGCGAAAATATCACGATAGCGCCCAGTAAAGAGGTGGGTTGCACCACCCTATCAGGTGGACAGGTGAGATTAGTTTCTGTTTGAGTAAGCACCGTTACTAACTGCTGGCAGGTCACTGTCCCCCCAAAGAAGTCTGTAGCCGTCCAGGTAATGATGGTTGTGCCAACGGGGAAAGTAGCTCCGGGGTATGAGCTGGTAATTGTTATAGGCTGGCAGCCGCCAGTGGCTGAAGGCGCACCAAGTTCAACATCTACAGCACCACACGCTCGGTTTTTTGTAACTACTAACGGTGGCGGACAAATGATCTCAAGCTGGGAGCTTGGAACACGGCTAAGTGTGAATGGGTAAATGGCGGATCTACACCCGGTTTGAGATTCAACTCCGATAAGATAAGTGCCCGGGCCGAGGTCAGGAAACATGCCTGTGTAATTCAACGTCGCCCAGTTATCTATTGTATAGGCAAAATAAAAGGTATACCCAATTGCAGTGGGGTTTATAAAGCCGCTATTGGCTCCACTACAATCCGGGTGTTGGTAATCGTTCACCTCTACTGTGGGTAGCGGTTCGGCAAATAAGTCAAACTCTTGAGAAGTTGCCGTACAACCGTTTTGATCAATAGTGGTAACTGTTAAAATACCACCGCCAGAGTTAATTGTTTGGGTTGTTTCGCCAGTTGACCATAGAAACTGGATCGCCGGGTCATTATAGCCCGGGATTGCAGTAACGGGGATCGTACTGCCCTCGCAAACCCGCGTTTTCCCGTAAGCATCGATGTGAGGTGGCAGAGATGATGAGGCAACTTTTACTTCTACCGGAT
The DNA here is from genome assembly GCA_038213285.1 of Chitinophagales bacterium. GTDB lineage: Bacteria > Bacteroidota > Bacteroidia > Chitinophagales > Chitinophagaceae > Ferruginibacter. The sequence continues at coordinate 3,371 of JBBQTL010000257.1, read as the reverse complement.
TAGTCACCTGGCTGCAACCTGTTGCATTCGTCACCCGCAGCGTATAAATACCGGCCGTGCTTGCTACAATTGATAGGGTGGTTTCCCCTGTGGACCACAAATAAGTATAATCGAGGCTGGTAGATCCGCCTGGATCATTTTCCCAAAAATTATTTACGCTCAGCGTTACGTTTTTACCCTCGCAAAAAGTGGTTGGGCCATCTGCCAATATCATCGGGGCAGGAAAGGATGTACCGACCCTCACATCAGTAAAAGCCGATGTTGCGCTACACCCCCCGGAATTGCTAACGGTAACATTGAAACTGCCGTTCGTTTTTACGATAATTGAAGGCGTTGTTTCCCCTGTAGACCATAGGTAAGTGAAATCGTCCTCCGGCTTATACTCCCAAAAATCTTTTAAATTCCCGGCGCTACTTCTCCCTGTACCTAAATACCCCTTACCCCCAACGCTAAATCCTGCAAAAGCCTCCCTTGAAGATCCGGGAAAAGATTTTTTTAACACCCATGCATCAAATGCGGGGTCATATTGCCAAAGGTCATTTTTAAAATATGATTCCAAATTGCTGACATAACCCTTATCCTTAATGCTGAAGCTGGCATTCGTTGAGTAGGAGTTGCCACCTCTGAAATCGGCCTTTTGGAACCAAGTATTAGTTGCCTGGTTATATTCCCAAAAATCTTTAAGAGGATTGGCGACATTTCCAGTGACGAAGGATCCCATCCCCAGGTAGCCTTTACCAGCAATACTAAATGCCACGGCTCCTATCCTTCCAATATTTCCTACACTGGCTTTTTGTATCCATTGATCAGAAGGTGGGTCATATTCCCAAAGATCATTGAGCAACACATCGTTTTGATCTCGTCCGCAGCTAATGTATCCTTTGTCTCCTATATTGAAAGCTGCAGCCGACTGCCTTCCTGCACCGCCAAAATCTGCCTTTTTGATCCATGTATTAGCTGCCGGATCAAACTCCCAAAAATCCTTTAAATATGTTGAAGGACCTGTTGGAGAACTCATAAGCCCTATTCCAACATATCCTTTACTGCCTACAGCAAATCCTACCGGGGTTTCACGTGCCCCACCGGGAAAATCAGCTTTCTGCGTCCAGGTATCTGCACCAGGGTCATACGCCCAAAAATCTGTGTATTTCGGATATGGAAAACTAAATGATCTGCCCAGTCCGAGGTATCCCTTATTTCCAATGGTGAAAGAAATTGCAGCAGCCCGGGCCGCACCCACGAAGTCAGATTTTTTCGTCCAGGTATCACTTCCAGAGTTAGCCGTAAGAACGACCTGGCCTCCCTCGCAAAAACTAGTCGGACCGCTCGTTGATATGGTTGGAATAATACATTGTCCATTAGTTAAAACAGGAATGGTAGCAACTAACAACATTGATAATATTGTTAGTTTCAAACTAAGATTTTGTTTCATTGTCGTCATTTTGAATTTTTTAACAGAAAAAAACAGTAAAATGTCATCAGACTATAATTTGATTTTTAACGAATCCAGTTCCTGCCTTGTTACGGTTGGCGGCATGATGTTGTTGTTGATTTTTGTTATAACCAACTGGGCGCATTTTTCTGCGTCGGCTTTTTTAATAAATCCTTTGTTACCGGGAAGCCCTGGGACAGATGGTTGATGTACCAGTTTTTTAGTTCCGGATAAAATATTGTAGGCAAAACTGTTTTGGGCGGCCGGAATTATTTCGTAGGAAAGTTGTTGAGCAGGTGTTGCAACAGGCGCCGTAGCCAACGCACGTGGGAGAGGCCCCTTTTTTATTTTTGTTTGCCCCTGTACGGTAGTACAACTAATAATGGTGATCACCAGAAGAAGTAAAGGAATGGTGTGCTGCCATCGGTGGGTAACAATGGGTATAACCGGGGTAAAATTTTTCATGCAGCAGTTTTATAGTGTTATCAATATTTCTTCAGAGGCATTGAAAATGCTTCGTATGCATTAGGCATGATCAATTCACTGATTCCATTTTCTTAACTGTAAATGTAATGGACTTCATTAACAATTACAATAGTAAATTTTTCAAAAAACCTATCAAATTCTGCGTTTAACTATTCATAGTTGGCAGACCTGTCATCGTCAGTGAAAATCTGGATTTGATCATAGTCGTTAAATGTAATTGCACTTTATTTAACCGTAACTCTCTCATAATTTTTGAAATATCTTGGAAGACGCCATAAAGTGTGTTGGCTTTTGGAAGGATGGTTTGAAATAAATTGAAGTGTCCGAAAAAAGTAGACTGAAAGACAGATTCAAAGTATTAGCAACTTCAATTTAATCGCAAATGTATTTTATGCTTGCCTCTAACGAACATGGCTTTGCGATGTTGGGGGATTCGAAAATCGTCCGCCCACAACCGCTGCTGCTTGAAAAACAAATGTACAAGTTAAGAACTAAAGTTCAGCGATGCTTGTCGAGTCCGAACAACTGCTGCCATGTTGCTAAAGATGAAGATAACAACGTCCCAATATTACCAAACCGCATGTTGTAAGTTCGCCCCTCTTCTTGGTCTGTCAAATTTAATACTGTGTCCTAAGAAGCAGAGTGTGTCCCCGAAGCGTTGGCACAAGGCAGGCTCTTTTGCAAGGTTGGCTTTTGTGTGTCGGCTTGTGTGCCTTGCAAATGTGCCTGGCTTGGTGCGTTGGCTGTTAGTGATTATGCAACCTTTTGTTTGTATAAATGTTGTTGAAATTCTATAAACAGTCTGCTGATGTTTGCAACGTCACCCAAAATTTCTTTCGCATCTTCCAACGATTGATATTTGTTTGTCAGCAAGATTGGTAATTTCTCTTGGTCAAGTTCTTCAACGCCTGTTTCAATGTATTTACTCAAAACAAATTCTATAAACTCTTTTTGTTTGTTGTCAAGCATGGCGAAAATTGTTGCTTGTGCAGCTGCAACTCTTGCTTCCCTTGTCATTGGCTTAATGTCGCTGTTAAACACATATTCCAACACATCAAATAAGTCGCTTTTTTCAGCGTCAATTAGTTTTTGTAAAGTGGTCAGTTCTTCTTTTCCAAAACCTGCTTCGTCCAGTTTTTCTAATAGAGTTCGTCTGGTAATCGGATTGCTCCAAAGTGTCCGCAATTCATCTTCGCTTTTGAAAAGGTTTGGCAACTCGCCAAACAAATTATTTAAAAATTCTTCTGCTGAAATGGGTCTGCCGTCTGCACTCCAAAATGAAGTTGAAATAATTGATTGAATTTCTCTTTCCTTTCCGTCTTTCAATTTCACTTTTATTTTTTGTCGCTTGTTGCAATTACAAGACAGTTCACCACAAATTTCGCAAGGTTCTTTTGGTTTCTTTTCGCAAATACAAGGCAATTGTCCGCAAACTTTACAAGGTTGTGGCGGT
>JBBQTL010000256.1:0-7948 GCA_038213285.1 Chitinophagales bacterium | reverse complement strand
TTGACTAATACTAAAAAATGCTTTATTCTTTTTGTGCTCTTTGTTGTGGGGCTGCAGCTACAGGCGCAATGGAAGCAACTGGAAAATCCCATGAAGGAGGCCCAAAAAGTGGGAGACTATGTTATTGCACATTCATCCTTTCGTTACCAGTTGCAATTGAAAAAAGAATTGCCCACCTTAAGCGAAATGCAAAACCTGAACCTGGAAAATAATTTTGGCAAAGGCATAGCAGGTGCAGCTTTCGCCTATACACAGGTGCAATCGGCTGTTGATACAACAGTGACCCTTTCTATCAGTCATAGTGATGCTTTAATGATTTGGCTGAATGGAAAACCGGTGTATCAAAACGCACAATCCAATAAGTTTTCAGCCATTCAACAGGAGCGGAACATTCAATTACAATTTGAATGTTTGCTTCCGCTAAAAAAGGGAAACAATGAGTTGTTGCTGAAATCGGTAAGCAATGGAAATGATTGGAAAATTGTTATGCAAGCCAATGGTAGCAATGCTTCTATTGGCTTACATACGGTACCTGATATTTTACCCGATGTGGCAAAAATCAGCAACTGGCTGATCATGGGACCGTTTCCAATCGATAATCTTGATGACGGTATGCAAAGAAAGTATGGGGTAGAAGATGGCTTTAAAATTGGCCGCATGTATTCGGATAAAAATCAATCATTTACCTGGAGTATTCCTAGGGTAGAGTTAACGAATGTGGTGCCCGACAATGAGCCTTACTGGGGTAGCTTTTATCATTACAATTATCACAACGCAGGTTTGGCAAGGGCGATGGCTTTGCTCTCTGTGGAAAGCGGGGCTATCCGCTATGATGAATTTAGTATGCGCTATTGCAATTTTATGCTGGAGTCGCTGCCGTTTATCCGTTACCAGGTAGATTCCCTGAACCAGTTTTATTGTATGAATCATTTGCTGGTAAATACGCCTTTACTGGATTTTACAGCAGCTACTGCAATGCCCTTTGTACACCAGTTGCGAATGAAAAATAATTTTGAAAACAGGCCTCAGTTTGACTCCATGTTTACTGCCATCAAACAATACGTAATTAAAGAACAGGTGCGGTTGCCATTGGGCAATTTTACCCGGCTGACGCCAGAAAAATATACTACCTGGGTAGATGATATGTATATGGGTATTCCGTTTTTAATGCAATGTGCATTGGAAACCAAAGACGCCAGGGAACGCAGTGAATTGTTTACAGATGCTGCCCGGCAGGTGATTGCATTTAACCAGGTATTGTTTGATGCGAAGGATGGTTTGTATCACCACGCCCGCCATTCTCAACGTCCGGAAGTAAATTATCCTTATTGGTTGCGTGCCAATGGATGGGGATTGTGGGCCGCAACGGAAGTGTTGCAGGATTTGCCGGCAAAGCATCCATTAAGAAAACAGGTAATGGAGATTTACAGAAAGCAGGTAGAATCATTGCTAAAATATCAGGACAGTACCGGCTTTTGGCATAATATCATCAATATGCCAACTACCCGTTTGGAAACTTCCGGCACCGCCATTTTTACCCAGTGCATTGCACGGGGCATTACCAATAGATGGCTTGATAAAAAGCGTTATTTAGCCTCGGCAATTAATGGGTGGAAGGCCGTTAGCAGTCGCATAAAAAATGATGGTAGCATAGAAGGTATTATTGTTGGCAGCATGACGAGCGAAGATGAAACCTATTACGAAAATCAGCCAATGGTTAACAATGATTCGCATGGCACTTTCTGTGTAATGATGGCCTGTTTGGCGATGGAAGATTTAATGAAAAAGATAAAATAATTTTTCAAATGGTAAGCGGTTGAACTTCGTACAGAAAAATTATCAATATAAAGCAAGTAAAGATTGTTGCAACTGCGAATTTATTAGTGAATGCTACATCTCAATCTGTTCAATTTTTTGTTGAAGAAATTTTTTATTGTGGTGCTTCCCATTACCCCAAAGTATAGGATTTGCAAGCTATTGATGAAGGCATCAGGCGCATGGAAGAACTCCGTATAAAGGTAGCACAGATCGGAGAGTGTTTGTGGGTGCGGATGGTGCAAAGAAGAGCTGGCACAAAAGAAGGTATTGCATTTATACCCATGCGGCCCGGTCATGGGCACGTAATGCTGGATGACCTCATAAAAAATGCATAGCCTTACAATTCTGCCATTGGCAGGTTAATAGGTTTGGAAGAATTACGAGGAATGTAATTGACCCTAAAAAGTGCAATGGTGGAAAAAATATATTGTAATTTAAAAGATGGATAATGATAATTGAAACCGTTTTTGATTTACGTATTGAGCATGGAGAAGGCCCTGTTTGGGATGTTGCCACCAACCGTTTGTATTGGGTTGATTTGTTTGCCGGGGATTTTTATTCGGGTGATCCGGCCAGCGGAAAATTAGAAAAAAAGAATATTGGAGTTCCCGGATGGTTTGTGTTGATGCTGCAGGAAATTTATGGATCGCCATGTTGGGGGCGGTATGCTACTTCAATTTGATAACCGTGGTAATAGATGCAGCAAAATTGAATTGCCGGTTACCCATCCTACCAGTTGTTGTTTTGGGGGGAAGGGCTCACCACCCTGTTTATTACGAGCTCACATCATGTGTTGACTGCCATGGAAAAGAAAACGCAGCCACTTGCCGGTAAAATATTAACCATTGAACCGGGTTGTAAAGGACAGGAGATGAGAAGGTATGCCGGCTGATTGAGTTGCTGTTTAGACTAACATATAAATAGGTGCTTGCTTTCATTTATCAAAAAATGGCTCCCTTTTATTTTGTAATGATTGGAGGAAATTTGAGGTGGATATAGCCTTGTAAAAGCAAACAGCAAAAAAGCCAACAGGTGCTATGAAAATGCTATCAGTGAACACCCGATAACTAAGTTATGGTAAATCAGAAACCAAGTGTGCTATCGCAAAGGGAATAATAATGGTTATCAAAAACCTGTTTTTCTTTTAACTTTTTGTTTGCTAAGTAGATTGCGGAAAAGCTAAACAAATTTATGTCATAATGATTTTTGAACTTATTATTAGGATTAACTTAGCTTTCTTTTAGGTGCTTGAACTTCTTGCTAAAGATAATTAGCAAAACAACATATAAAGGCTACCCTTGTATTTTTTAAAAAGATGTGCGTTTGCCATAAAATATTTCTGTTCCAAATTGTGGTCTCACTTTTTTTAGGATACTCAGGTGACGCACAGATCATATCAACCACTGCGGGTACAGCCGCCAATGCTGGCTTTTTCGGCGACGGGGGATTCTCCATCAATGCCAGGCTCAACCATCCTTTTAGTGTTGCTGCCGATGCTGCTGGAAATATTTATATAGCCGATATGTATAATAATCGCATCCGTAAATGCGCAATGGCCACGGGTATCATTACTACTATTGCCGGTACCGGTATCGCTGGTTTTTCCGGGGATGATGGCATTGCTGTAAATGCACAAATAAACCACCCCGGTGATATTTGCGTGGATGAAGTGGCCAATATATATTTTGTTGATAGTTTAAATTTCAGGATCAGAAAAGTTGACGCAGTTACCGGTATAATTTCTACTATCGCAGGCAATGGTATTCATAATTATAATGGTCAAACAGTCCCTGCAATCAATGCCGGTTTAAAAGATATAACCGGTATAGCCATCCGGCCAACCAGTTTGATATTACCTGCAAATGAAATATTCTTTTCCATGGGAAGCCAGGGTAGAATAGGAAAGGTAAACATGGCTACTGGTATCCTTTCTACAATAGCAGGCACAGGATCCAGGGGTTTTGCAGGAGATGGCGGAGCTGCTACCAACGCCAGCTTTAATCATCCTGCTGGTTTACACGTTACTTCTGCAGCCGAGATATTTGTTGCCGATTGTTTCAATCACCGGATCCGATACATAGATATTGATGGAAATATTAGTACGATTGCAGGCAATGGTGCTGCAGGTTTTTTGGAAGATGGAGTATTGGCAATTACTACTTCACTCAATTACCCTCATGGCGTTTTGATGGAACAAAATGGTAATGTGGTGGTAGCTGATATGGGCAATAACAGGATTCGTACAATCGATAAGTTTACTGGCATTATTTATCCTTTGGCCGGAAACGGTAGCCCGGGTTTTGGCGGAGATAAATACCTCGCATTTTACCCATGTGTAAAATTGAATCAACCGGGTTTTGTAAGGCAGGATGCATTGGGTAACCTTTACATCGCCGACAGGGGGAACAATTGTATTCGTAAAGTAAGTATTCCGGTCGCTGTAAACAGGGGTACTTCGGTAGCGCTATATACACCTGAAACTGCTTTAAACCCAATTCCACCCTCCATCCTTGAGGTTTGTGAAGGGACAACTGTAAAGTTTGAAACCCGAACCTATGTTCCATATATACTGGGTAATTTTTTTGCCGACCATAAAATAAACGGAAAATATACAGGGTCTATAAATGGCGTACTTACCGACACGCTAAAAGATGGTGATATAGTTACTGCCGAGTTTACATCCTACACCAATTGCGGCATTGTAAAGGTTTTCAGTAACGCAATTCTGATTAAGAAAAAAGCCTATGCTACACCTGGAGTTACTATAGCTGCAAGTGCAACAAATATTTGCACACCCGCTACCGTGGTGTTCAAAGCTACTCCCCTGGATGGCGGAATGTACCCCGTGTATGACTGGTTAGTGAACGGTAAAAAAAATGGTTATCATGATAGTGTGTTCATCGCTGATGACATTTTAAACGGCGATAAAATAAGTTGTTTACTTATCAGCAGTGATAAATGCATAACCGAAGCTTTTGCAACTTCAAATGTCATCCCAATAACTGCTCATCCTTCCGTTGATCCTGCTGTAACTATTATTGCCAGTGATACCAGTATCTGTCTTGGAGAAGAAGTGGTGTTCAATGCGGTGGCTACCGGGGCTGGTAAAGTCCCTGCATATCAGTGGAAACTAAATGGGATAAATACAGGGACAAATAACCCTGTTTTGCGCAGTAGTTCATTTCAAAATGGCGATATAGTAAGCTGCACGATAATGCTTGATCCTGCATTAGCTTGTGCCCGCAGTAACAATGCCCTGTCTAACATAGTTGTAATGAAGGTGGTAAATGCCATTCCTCCTTCCATCGGTATTACTGCAAGTGCAAATAATATCTGCCAGGGTACCCAGGTAAATTTTAAGTCAGTTGCACAAAATGCAGGCAATGGATTGAGTTATCAATGGCGGTTGAACGGAAATATTACCGGCGGCAATAGCCCTGGTTATTCAACCTCCCACCTGGAAGCAGCTGACCAGGTTTCCTGCGTGCTGTTGGCGCCTGATGCAGCATGCCCTTCTATTACGAATTCCAATTCTATAACAATGATTGTATATGCCATGCCCATTGTATCTATAAAGGCTGCTGATTCATTTGTTACAGCAGGAACAAAGACCACGTTAACTGCTTTAGTTGATAATCCGAATGTATCGTATAACTGGACTCCCATTGGTTATCTTACAAACAGTAATTCATTTAATCCGGAAACAATACCCCTCAATAATACCACCAGTTTTTCAATCAAGGTAACAAGCCACGAAGGCTGCACCAGTATGGCATCCCTCAAAATTGAAATATTAATTCCGCTATTAATGCCTACATCGTTTACACCTAACAGTGACGGGCTCAATGATTTGTACCGCATACCTGCGGGCACGGGATTTACGTTAGGCGAATTTTCAATTTACGACCGGTGGGGCAACAGGATTTTTATTACAAAGGATATATCAAAAGGATGGGATGGAACATCTTCAGGGCAACCTTTACCTGCCGGGGGATATGTGTATAATATCACCGGAATATTAAAGGGTAAACAGGTTAGACTGAAGGAAACATTTGTTTTGCTGCGTTAATAAATGCATTAATAATTAATACATTTTCAATAAGGAAAATGAAACCTTCCCGCAGGAAGAACGGTTATTTGAGGTGCTACCGTTACACTGTAAGGCAGTTTTTTGCTGCGGGTAAATGTAAAATAATGATTTTATTAACCGTTCTTTAAAAGCAAAAAATGTTGTTTTGGTTATTGTACAGTTAACACTAATAGTTTATACTTAATACTACCTTTAACACGGGTACGTTCAATATACTGATTGTCATTCAATCGTTCAAACTCTGCTGGAAAAACCATGAGATCTTCCTCCCGGGTATCAAACAATAAATCTTTAGTAACCTTACCTGCGTGGTCAAGGCCATATACCATCAATTGTCCTCCTGCGCCATCAATATGATATTTAGGTAATTCGTTTTCAGGTAGGTTTAGGTTATGAATATTATCAAGGTACAGGAAATAATAGCCGGAGTTAGCCGTAAACAAGGCAAAACTCATCATGCTCCGTCCTGGATAGCCTACTTGTCTTTTTGGTAATTTCCTTAACCAGGCCATATTTCCCGAAGTAGTAATTTTTAGTGCGAGTATATTTTCATAATAATGATCTTCCGAAATTATCAAGTTACCTGTGGCATTGCTTGTTCTTTGACTAGACAAAATGTAGAATTCTTCACAAGTAATAAATATTCCTCCATCGCTTTCTATTACAATATCCCTGATGTCAAATTTATCCAGCCCAATATTCCTGGCTTTCTCCTGTTTCTGCAGCGATTTTGTTGTTTCAAATTTTTTCAGTTCTTCTAACGGAAATTCATAGTTTCCTTTTCTATAAGGCACTATTTTATTTGTTGATTTAACACTGCCAGGTAGATGCCATCCGTTCCATAGCCTTTTGCTTTTTTGGAATAGTTACCTGCAAAAATCATTTCATGAAGGTTGTTTTCCACCAGCGTTGGCCGCTTAATATATTGATCCCCCTGGCTTAATAAACCGGTGATAAATTGTTTATTGTTTTTTGTAAATTTTAAAACTTCATAGTGGTAAGCTGGATCACCGGTGGCTTTGTCTACACCATTTTTTGAATCATTGTTATAAACTTTGGCCAGCAGGTAGGCATTACCTAACGAATCAACAGCAAAATCAACTTTTTCCATCACCGCTTCCGTATGGAGCATCGTATATTCGCCACCCCAAAGCTTATTCATTTGTTCATCAAAAACAGCCAACCCAATTTTATCATAATTATTTTTCGGTTTTTTAGTCAGCGGGTTTAGCCGGTAGGTGACCAGTAATTTCTTTTTCGCTTTATCAAAGTAAAAGGCATACTTGTCGCTTGCAATATGCCTGGCGAAACCATATACTTTAGGGTTATCATCGGCAATTTTTGTGGTTTCCAGTATCTTTTTATTAGTCATGGACATTTTTCCACTCTGCACATCCAGTTTGTCGTAATACAGGTATTCCATCTCACTTTCGTTGTCCCAATCACTATGCAACCAATAGTAGTTTTTATTTAAGGCGATGGCCGTTTCGCTAACGAAATGTTTGGAAGACTCCTCAACAGCAATCGTGTTTTCCGCAGACGGAGTCAGTGACTTAGCATCGAGGCGAACAAAACTTATTTGCTCTTTTTTTAGTGCAAGGTAAACAATGCCGTCCTCGTTGTTTACAAAAAAGGCAAGGTCCTTTGCACCTTTTGGGATGGCATATTCAGATCCCATTTTAATAGTTACTTTTTTGTTTTGGGCGTGGGAACGGTGAATGACTGGCAGGAGATAGCTAGTAAAAAAAGTCGCATAAAGTACGGGTGGTTAAAGGGTAAAAGCGTTTATAATATTCTAAGCCCGCTAAATTATCTATTCGGTATTTATTTTCCTAAATTATTTACGCACGCAACGCCCGGTAGTAAATGGGTTGTTGCAATTGGAAATAAGGCAAATGAAACCAGCCAGCCTGATTGAACCAATAATTATCCTACTGGCTTTCGGCATCGTCGAAAACGGCGGCAGAGCGGCTTGGCCTGCAGGGCCTGCAGGTGCAGCGGGTGCTGGAGCCAAGCGCCCTGCTCGGCGACACTTACCAC
>JBBQTL010000255.1:0-8046 GCA_038213285.1 Chitinophagales bacterium | reverse complement strand
GAACAATGTGTTCAAATAAAAACCCTAACGAAGTAACCGATTATATTTAAATATATAGTTACACAATTAAATAAATATGTTACAACATTCACAGATTTTTTTTGGGAATTGAGAACTTTGTGAAAAGCCGGACCTTACGATTTGTAGAATAATTTCACCAATCATAATTCTCATTGCTTACTATTTTGAATAAAATAATACGGCACCTAATTTGCTTCCCAATAAACTTTAGTGCTGTTACACCAATTGTTTATTAAATTAATTCAGAATAATATAATATCCTTACATTTTGTCATAGAAAAAAACACATATAAAATTTTGTTTTTTGCGTTAAGCTATCTAAAAAATAGTTTCTAAAAAAATCATACAATTTAAAATCCAAAACTAATGTCAAGAACAGAAACAAAAACATGGATCTCAGAAGCGGAAGCTGCCGCCATTTTTGAATTGCCTGCCAGATTTATTAGAAAACTGGTAACTGCCGGTTCTTTAAAAGGCGTGGTCAATTACCTCAATTCCAGAAGATATTCTTACCGTTACAAAAAGGCTGACATTGAAAATTACATATTTGAAGATTCTTTTTTGGCCGGACTATCAATGACATCGGTATAAAGAATTTATTAACCCAATATATTTGTTTTATTTCTTAGTGATAAGAAATAAAACGATCTGTTAGCCATTGGAGGATAGTTGCGAAAACTACTATCTTCTGTAATACATCCATACTCATCCCTTCGTTCCTTAAATAATCCCTTCGAACTTAAATGGAAATCATATTTTAGTATTATTGCATTCTTTTAAATCTACTAAATATGAAAATCAAATCAATCTGCTTAGCAATTTACATTGTCATATGCCATAGTGTACCGTTATGGGCACAGGTAATTACTGCAAAGCAAATTGACTCACTTGTAGAAACGGTTTTAAAAACATTTGATGTACCCGGTATTGCCGTGGCGGTTGTAAAGGACGGCAATATTACTCATGCGAAAGGATATGGTGTACGTTCCTTAAACAGCATGCAAAAAGTGGATGAGCATACGTTATTTGGAATAGCTTCTAACAGCAAAGCATTTACCGCAGCCGCCCTGGGCATGTTGGTGGACGAAGGCAAACTGAGCTGGGATGATAAAGTAACCGATCATATCCCGGAATTTAAAATGTACAATCCTTATGTTACGGATGATTTTACCATCCGGGATTTATTGACCCATCGCAGCGGGCTGGGATTAGGTGCCGGAGACCTGATGTTTTGGCCGGATTCCAACAATTTCACTAAAAAAGATATCATTCATAACCTGCGGTATTTGCAGCAGGTTTCCAACTTTAGAACCAAATACGATTATGACAACCTGCTCTATATTGTTGCAGGCGAAGTGGTGGAAAGGGTTTCCGGAAACAGTTGGGAAAAATTTATTGAAACCAGGATTCTACAACCGCTTTCCATGGGAGAAACGGCTCCCTCCTTTAAAATGGTAAAAGATAAATCCAACGTAATTGATCCACATGCCCCGGTAGATGAAAAAGTGAAAGTGATCCGTCGCGACTGGAGTGAAGTGGCCAATGCTGCAGGCGGAATCTACAGCAATGTAACGGATATAAGCAAATGGATCATTATGCAAATGAACAATGGAAAATATGGCGAAGGATTAAATAAAAAATTATTTAGCGAAACAGTGCATGATGAAATGTGGACCCCACAGACGATTATCCCGGTTAAGGGTACGACTCCTTACAATACCCATTTCTCAGCTTATGGTTTGGGATGGTTTTTAAGTGATGTAAAAGGATACCTGCAAGCCACGCATACAGGAGGTTTGGCTGGTATCGTTACACAGGTTACGCTGTTGCCCGAATTGTACCTGGGTATCATCGTTTTTACCAACCAGCAATCCGGTGCTGCTTTTACATCCATAACCAATACCATCAAAGACAGCTACCTTGGTATAAAGGGCAGGAATTGGGTAAAATTGAATCATGACCGGGTGGTAAAAAATGAAACGGAAGCCGGTAAAATAACCAGCAGTATCTGGAAGGATATTGAGGCACAGCGGGCAGGCAATAAACAAAAAAACGATCCCGCCATTTTTACCGGAACCTATACAGACAGATGGTTTGGCGAAATTGTGATATCCGAAAAAAATGGAAAACTCTGGTTCGAATCTAAAAGATCTTACCTGTTAACAGGAGAAATGTTCCCATACAAGGGAAATACATTTATCGTGAAATGGACAGACAGAAGTATGGATGCAGATGCATATGTACAATTTGACCTTGATAATAATGGCAAACCAAATCGTATAAAAATGAATGCAATTTCGCCATTAACCGATTTCAGTTTCGATTTCCAGGATCTGGATTTTACAAGGGTTAAAAAAAAGTAATTGACACATCATCATTAATAACAATTTCACTTATGATGGAGCCAAAGTTGCAGGAAAATTACCAGCCGTTTCTATAGAAAATTAAACCTGTATCTTTAATTTTTTAACCCTAACTAAAAGCCCTTTTGAAAATAAAATAACCAATTGGCACTATTTTGAATATGATCGTTAAAACTAGTATGAACCACATTTTTAAGTTGACAACGTTGTTTGCATTATTATTTATTGTACCGGTAATCAGTTCCCAGGCAAATGCCATTTTGGTAAGCTTTGATAAAAGTGTTTTTTACGCAGTAATGGCCGGCGAAAATGTAGAAGAACTGAATTCCTTGCTGGCACAGTTGAAAGAAACAACTATTCCTGAAAAAGTGGCTTATGAAGGAGCACTACTGATGAAAAAAGCTGGCCTTGTAAAAAAACCGAAAGATAAATTAAGCTTGTTTAAATCGGGTCGATTGAAACTGGAAGCTGCAATTCAGGGTAATGAAGAAAATATAGAATATCGGTTTCTGCGGCTGATCATCCAGGAAAATGCACCTAAAATCGTCAAGTATAAAAATGATCTTAAAAGTGATACTGCGTTAATTGTAAAATCTTTTAAAAAACTGGCCCCTGTTGTCCAACAGGCTGTAAAGGATTATTGCAAAAATTCAAAATTGTTGAAATCCTCAGACTTTTAATTTTGCATTGCAATGACTAAAAAGATACTTGTTATTTATTTTACCCAATCAGGGCAGTTAGCAGACATCATCAATAATTTTACTTCACCTCTTATGCTGGCCGGGCATACGGTAGAAAAAGTAGTCGTTCAACCGTTAATCCCATATCCATTCCCCTGGACGGGAGAAAGTTTTTTTGCACAAATGCCCGATTGCGTATTACAGGTTCCTGCTGAACTTCAACCTTTTCAAGTAAAGGAAACCTGTTACGACCTTGTGGTACTCGGTTACCAGGCATGGTTCCTGTCTCCTAGTATTCCGGTTAATTCTATATTACAACAACCGTCGGTAAGGGCGGTGATCAAAAATACACCGGTGGTTACTATTACAGGTGCCCGTAATATGTGGATCAGCGCCATGGAAGATCTTAAAAAAATATTAAAAAAGGCTGGGGCAAACCTGGTCGGCAATATTGTGCTCGTAGATAAGCATCCTAATTTCGTAAGTTTTGTTACCATTCTTTACTGGATGTTTACCGGCAAAAAGGATCGTTATCTAAACATATTTCCAAAGCCGGGGGTATCAGATGAAGATATATTGAATACCAACTCATTTGGGAAAACCGTGGAGAAATATCTACGACAGGGTAAATGGGATGGATTACAAACCGAATTGGTACAACAAAAAGCGGTGGTTGTAAAATACAACCTGATGTTTATAGAATCAAAGGCCAAACGCATTTTTGGTATCTGGGCCAACCTGATTGTAAAAAGAAAAAAAAGAACTCCCTGGCTTGTTGCATTCAAATATTATCTTTTAATTGCACTATTTATAGCAGCCCCAATCATTTTGACTGTAGATGCCATATTTTTCAAGCCCTTTTTATCGGGCCGTATAAAAAGACAAAAACAATATTTTCTAGACGTTAAATAATTTTCTTACAGATGTCGCTTACCCCTGTTTATATTACCAATACCGCCACGTATTTTCCAAACGAGCCCGTGTCCAATGATGAGATGGAAGAATTTCTTGGGTACATCGATAATAAACCTTCTAAATCAAAAAGAATTGTTTTAAGAAACAACGGTATCAAAAACAGGTTTTATGCGCTTACCAGGGAAGGAAAGCCAACTCATACCAATGCAGAAATGACTGCTTTGGCTACCAAAGCCTTATTTAAAAATAACCTGGAACAGTTAAAAAGCATCGAACTACTTTCCTGCGGCACTTCTTCTCCCGATCAGTTAATGCCTTCACATGGCGTAATGGTGCATGGTTTGTTACCCGAAACCAATGCGATAGAAGTAGTTTCGCCGGCCGGTGTTTGCTGTGCCGGAATGCATGCTTTTAAATATGCTTACCTCTCTATAAAAGCAGGCGAAATTCACCAGGCGGTTGCTACGGGATCTGAAAGATTCTCTACTTCCCTGGTGTCAGGGGTGTTTGAAGATGAGGCGCAAAAATTAAAGGCTTTGGAAGCCAATCCATACATCGGTTTTGAAAAAGAATTTTTAAGATGGATGCTGTCAGATGGCGCCTCCGCATTTTTAATGTCGGATAAGCCAAATGATACCGGGCTAAGCCTTCGGGTAGAATGGATAGAAGGTGTATCCTATGCAAATGAAAAGGAGGCCTGTATGTATATGGGCGCTCAAAAATTAGACAATGGCACTTTAAAAGGCTACCTGGAATATCCGGCAGAAGAAATTTCAAATAAGTCGCTGCTAAGCATAAAGCAGGATGTAAAATTACTCAGTGAAAACATTGTTCCCTTGGGTGGTGTAGGGTTGAAAGCGGCATTGGATAAGCATGGAGTAAAATCTGAAACAATCGACTATTTTTTACCACACATGAGCAGCGAATTTTTTAAGGATAAAATTTTTAAAAGATTAATAGAAAATGAAACGGGCATTGCCTACGACAAGTGGTTTGTAAACCTTACCACACTGGGTAATGTAGGCGCAGCATCCGTTTATCTAATGGTGGATGAATTGTTCCATAGCGGCAAATTGAAGATTGGAGACAAGTTATTGTTGTTGGTTCCGGAGAGCGCCAGATTTTCTTATATGTATAGTTTACTGACGGTGTGCTAAAGCAAAGCCCCCCTGCCCCCCGAAGGGGGGGGTTCTAAGCGTTAAACTTTTAATAGACTAGTGCATTGGTGAAAGCCACTCTCAAGTTTACTTTAGCTAAATAAAAAGCGAACAACCGAAAGTAAAGAATGTATCGAAAAAAGTAAGTTGTTCGAAGAACTCCCCGGAACAATATCCCGATTTTTATCGGGATGGGAATGGGGTAAAATGATCTATCAGAACCCCTCCATATTAGGTTGCCTGTATTTTCGTAACTTTCAGTTCCTTAAAACACGCATTATGAAGAAAGAAGAAATTCCGCAGGATGACGGCGCACTCAACAAACTTACCAAAGAAGTAGTGTATGCCATTGACAATACCGGTAAATATACAACAGAGCTAAGTACGGGCTGGGATGTAAAAATAAATGCACTGGATGTTGCCTGGAAGGATATTGAAGAAAGAGTAGCGGCCGCAAAACAAAAAGTATTGAATAAAGAAGCCAGCCCAATTCTTTACTTTATGGAATTGCGCTTAATGGATATCCCCATTGTTGCGGCTTATACCGGCTTTTGGAAATGGACCATCAAACAACATATTAAGCCCACCGTTTTTGATAAATTACCGGAAAGAAAATTACAACAATACGCATCTGCATTTAATGTAAGCATTGCCGACCTTAAAACCATGACCGTACATGAAGATTAATTTCGAACATTTGCAGGCAGCCCATTGCGAAAACGGTGTTACAACCAATTTATTAAAAAGTGCCGGTGCAAATAAGCTAACTGAACCGCTCAGTTTTGGCATTGGGTCCGGAATTTTCTTTGTACATATTCCTTTCCTGAAAATAAATAAAGGACCGGCCATTGCCTTTAGAACCATGCCCGGGCTCATTTTTAAAAGAACCTGCAAATCACTCAATATACCGGTTGTAAGAAAAAAATTCAGTTCTAAGGAACAGGCTGAAAAAGTGTTGGAAGAATGTCTTGAAGCAGGCCATGCAGTTGGATGCCAGGTGGGTGTATATTATCTTACCTATTTCCCGAAGGAATACCGGTTTCATTTTAATGCCCACAACTTAATTGTTTACGGAAGAGAAGATGACAGGTACCTGATTAGTGACCCTGTGATGGAAAATGTAACTACCCTTTCAAAATACGAATTGGAAAGGGTACGCTTTGCAAAAGGTGCATTGGCGCCAAGGGGGCAGTTATATTACCCAAAAGGAAATACCCTGGTAACGGATGATCAAATGCGGTCCGCTATCAGGCATGGTATCAAAAAAAGTGTGAATGATATGTTGAATATCCCCTTCAATATTGCTGGTGTAAAAGGCATTGCCGGTACCGGTAAAAAAATAAAGAAATGGCGGGACCAGTTGGGGCAGCAAAAAGCTGGTTTATACCTTGCTCAACTGGTACGCATGCAGGAGGAGATTGGTACCGGTGGTGGTGGCTTCCGTTATATTTATGGCGCATTTTTGCAGGAAGCACATGCTTATCATCACAACGATGAATTACTTGAGATATCGAAAATATTCACCCAATCCGGCGACCTTTGGCGTACCGCTGCTGTACAGGCTGCAGGAATTTATAAAGGCAGAATTGGCAGTCAGCAGGATTTTAATACCATGGGCGATTACCTCATTGAAATATCCGAGATTGAGAAAAAAGCCTTCCAGGCATTGGGGCAAATAAAATGGCAGTAATAAATAAACCTGCTGTGGCTATCCACAATCTTGGCTTCCGGTATCCGGGTAATGCAGTGGATTGTTTTCAACAATTAAGCCTCGAAGTGGCCGTTGGTGAACGGTTTGGCATCTTTGGCCCCAATGGCGCAGGCAAAACCACGCTCATGAATTGCATGACGGGTCTGCTTGGTTTTAAGGAAGGAAGCATCGAATTACTCGGCCAGCCAATCGACAGCAATAAAAAAGCGGTCAACAAACTTTTTGGATTTGTTCCGCAGGATTTTTCATTTTATCATGAATTGACACCGGTTGAGAACCTCGCATTTTTTGGTGCATGGTCGGGCATGGGTAAGCCGGAAATAAAAAAACGTAGCACCGAACTATTGGAAATATTGGGCCTGACCGAAGTGTGTAATAAACAGGTTCAAAAATTTTCAGGTGGTATGAAACGCAAGGTGAACCTGGCGATTGGCGTAATCCACAATCCTCCCATCTTATTCCTGGATGAGCCAACGGTAGGCGTAGATGTACAAACAAGAAATGCCATCATCAATTACCTGAAAGCCCTGATTAGTTCTGGCACCACACTGATTTATACCTCCCACCAGTTGAATGAGGCAGAGGAGTTATGTGATAAAATAGCGCTGATAGATGAAGGGAAAATAATAGCCCACAATTCCCTGGATAAATTATTGTTGGAGCATGGCGAAGCGGGCGGCCTGGAAGGATTGTTTATTAATTTAACTGGGAAAAAATATAAAGAAATGTAGATTTCAATTTTGATACAATGGAAGAAATTAATATCCGAAGGTTTTTAACAGAACACAAATTGAATGGCCATGTAGGATTGGCCTCGTAGGAACAGGCCGCATTCAGGCACAGGCCGCGGCCCAATGCCGTTAAGTTAAGCAAGCTATTTGAATTGCACCGCGGTGATAAGTGATATTATTCTCTTACCGGCTTTAGCCAAATTATTCTTTCGGCTAAAGCCGTACTTTTTATTGCCCAATTTAATCCCCGTCCGCCGCGGCGGACGGGGCAATTCAAATCCATAACTAAATGACATCGGGCCGCCGCCTGTTCCTACGAGGATTACTGTCAATAAATAGAAAAACAAAAAAAAAAATCATTTCAAATATCAAATACAACAACCCACCCAAAACAACCAGTAATTGAATGTACAAACTCAGGGCAACTATAATAAAAGACCTGCTCATCTTAACCCGCGATAAAGTGGG
>JBBQTL010000254.1:0-8070 GCA_038213285.1 Chitinophagales bacterium | reverse complement strand
GCCTGCATCATCTTGCTTTCGGCGCTTGGCTCAGAGAAATTTAATACTTCAAAAATGTCCCGGTCGTCGCTGGTTTTAATACTCGGACTACGTTTGATTTTTCTAAAATGATCTACACACATATTATGTGCAATACGGAGTGCCCAGGGTAAAAATTTCCCCTCATCTGTATACCGACCGCTCTTCAGCGTATCAATAATACGAATAAATACGTCCTGGAAAAGGTCTTCTGCCATGTACTTGTCTTTCACAAGCAGGTAAATGGAGGTGTAAATTCTGTCCTTGTAACGGTTTACTAAGGTTGCAAGTGCATCGGTGTTGCCATCTATGTATAGATGCACCAATTGTTGATCGGTTAAGTTAATAAGGCATTTCATAAACTTCTACAGTTTTTGTTGGTTAGGACTTTTGTTTTGACCAATAAGGGGAATTTAGCGTAGAAGTCTATTGTAGATAGGCGTCGTGGCTTTTCACTTTAATGGATGTTGGAACTGTGAAAATATGATTAATATCTAAAACACCAAATTATTTTTTAACTTTTTTTTTGGCTGCTTGTTACCTTAAAAATAATCTTTCTCAATTACGAAATGATTTTACTTTTGGATTTTAGGAAGATTTTCACTTTTACCACAGAAGCAAATGCAACTCATTACTTTTGCATAATAAAATAATGGCAACAACAATAATCGCTAAGAAAAAGAAGATTACCTCCTCCTCGAAAACAGATGGGATTTTTATAAAAGGAGCAAGAACCCACAACTTAAAAAATGTAACGGTTACCGTACCACGAAATAAGATTGTGGTGGTCACTGGTGTGTCTGGTTCCGGCAAATCATCACTCACCATTGACACATTATTTGCAGAGGGCCAGCGGCGTTATGCAGAAAGTTTGAGCAGCTATGCAAGGCAGTTTATGCAACGCATGAATAAGCCAGATGTTGATTTTATAAAAGGGTTATGCCCCGCAATAGCGATAGAGCAAAAAGTGATTACCCGAACTCCAAGAAGCACCGTTGGCAGTATGACGGAGATTTATGACTATCTCCGGTTGTTATTTGCAAGAGCAGGTAAAACAATCTCACCTGTTAGCGGAAGAGAAGTAAAGAAGGATGATGTGGCGGACGTAGTAGGGGCTATTGGCAGTTTGCAGGCAGGCAATAAAGTGTTGATACTGGTACCTTTTAAACAGCATGCCAACAGGGATGTAAAAGAAGAATTGAATATTTTAATTCAAAAGGGTTTTTCCAGAATTTATAACAGCAAAGAAATTGTCCGCATTGAAGAAATACTGGAAGATGATACACTTGTTAAAAGTCTGGAACATCCAAAACAAAAAGAGACCAATTATCTTTTAATTGACCGCCTTGTTGTAAAAGACTTTGACGAGGATGATAAGCACCGGATCAGTGATTCTGTTGGTATAGCATTTTATGAGGGAGAGGGAGAATTGATATTGGAGATAAATGGTGGTCAGTTAATACCATTCAGTAACAAATTTGAGTTGGATGGCATTCAGTTTGAAGAGCCCGTACCCAACCTGTTTTCTTTTAACAATCCATTTGGCGCATGCCCAACCTGCGAAGGATTTAGCATGGTGTTGGGCATTGATGCCGACCTGGTAATTCCCAACAGGCAGTTAAGTGTATATGAAGGCGCTGTTGCTCCATGGAAAGGAGAAAAATTGGGACTCTGGAAAGAACAGTTTATAAGGGCCGCAAAGAACTCTAATTTTCCTGTACACAAACCAATCATCGATCTTACTGATGAACAATTACAGGTGCTATGGGAAGGAAATTCGCATGCCAATGGTATCAACGATTTTTTTAAAGAAGTAGAACAAAATTTATATAAGGTTCAATACCGGGTGTTGTTAAGCAGGTACAGGGGGCGTACACTTTGCCCCGACTGCAAGGGCTATCGTTTACGAAAGGAAGCATTGTATGTAAAAGTTAGTGATAAACACCTGGGGCAATTATGTACAATGCCGGTTAAGGACTTAAAAGTATGGTTTGATCAGTTAAACCTAAGCGAATACCAGCAGCAGGTTTCTAAAAGAATTTTAATTGAGATACACCATCGTATAAAAACTTTGATGGATGTTGGCCTTGGCTATCTTACCATGAACCGATTGGCCAATTCATTAAGCGGAGGGGAAAGCCAGCGCATACAACTTACGAGGAGCCTTGGTAGCAACCTTACCAATTCATTGTACATTTTGGATGAACCTTCTATCGGCCTGCATAGCAGAGATACAGTAAGATTGATTGGAGTACTAAAAGAATTAAGAGATTTAGGTAATACGGTGGTAGTGGTTGAGCATGATGAAATGATGATGCGGGAGGCGGATTATATTATTGATATGGGACCTTTGGCAAGCCATCTCGGTGGCGAGGTAGTGGCAGCCGGAAATTATGATGAATTGATTGCCGATGAAAAAAGTTTAACAGGGAAATATTTACATGGGGCATTAAAAATAGAAGTACCCAAACAATTACGTAAATGGAACCGTAGTATAACGATAGAGGGTGCACGACAGAACAACTTAAAAAATATTTCGGTTGAATTTCCATTAAATGTGTTTTGTGTGGTGAGTGGTGTAAGCGGCAGTGGTAAAACTACCCTGGTAAAGCAAATATTATATCCTGCGATGCAAAAACTAAAGGGCGAAGGGGTAGAAAAGGCAGGGATGCACAGATCCATCAAAGGGGATATCGATTCCCTGTCGCAGATAGAGATGGTGGATCAGAACCCGATTGGTAAATCTTCGAGAAGTAATCCGGTGACATATATAAAAGCCTATGATGAAATAAGGGAATTGTATAGCAAACAGCCGTTGAGCAAAATGAGGGGATTTCAACCTAAACATTTTTCATTCAACGTGGATGGCGGCAGGTGTGATGCATGTAAAGGAGAAGGTGAACAAATTGTAGAAATGCAATTTCTTGCAGATGTGCATTTAACCTGTGAAGTATGTGGTGGAAAAAGATTCAAAGAAGAAGTACTGGAAGTGGCCTATAAGGGTCGTAATATTTATGATGTACTGAATATGAGTGTAGATGATGCCATCCTTTTTTTTACTGATGAACCTGATGTGGCTAAAAAAATTCAGCCCCTCAGTGATGTAGGATTGGGATATGTAAAACTGGGCCAGTCAAGCAATACCTTATCCGGTGGTGAAGCCCAGAGAGTTAAACTGGCTTCATTCCTTGGCAAGGGAAAATCACAGGGTAATATCCTTTTCATTTTTGATGAGCCTACAACGGGGCTTCATTTTCATGATATAAAAAAATTACTCACCTCTTTTAATGCATTAATAGAGCAAGGGCATACTATTTTGGTAATTGAACATAATACCGATGTAATAAAAAGTGCTGACTGGGTAATAGATCTCGGACCCGAAGCAGGAGATGCAGGTGGTAACCTTGTTTTTGCGGGTAAACCGGGAGATTTAAAAAAATGCAAGGAAAGCTTTACGGGCAAATTTTTGTAAAAAAATATTTCTTTAAACTTTTATCGGGTGGGCTTTTTCTCTCGTTTTGTTTTTCTGAGTCAGGATTCAATTTTGCTGCTCTGGGCATACCAAGTACAATCCTTTTTTATCCCTAAAGGTACCTTGTACCATTGTGTACCATTAACCAAAGTATTTAGGAAATGTGAACATTTAAAATTTTGCTATTTTGTTTAGATAATTTTACTGAAACTATCAAAACTATTAAAATATTTCTGACAAATACTCCCACTAGCTTTGATTTTCCTCTATTTCTCCTTAATGAAATATTAGCAAACAATTAAATCAACCAGCCTTATTTTGTTTTTCTAAATAACATTTATATATTTGTTTTTATAGCGGTACTAGCAGCTTGAAGTATATTAGGTTTTGCTCCCCCGGTACCATTATCTTAGTACAGAAACCACTGATCCAATATCTTCCAACGAAATTCCTTTATAAACGAATTGTCTTTTATTTTCCTTTGCTATCAATGATTTATTTATTGTGACATGTAAAATATTTTAATTGTTTACTATGCCAATTAAGATCGATTAATGATTTTTATTTATTGCTTCTAAAATTGGCTGAAATATCTACTTATTGTATTTTTTAGGGCAGGTTGCATAGTTAATAACCAATCACTGGATGATATAATAAAGTTAAGAATGGAATAGGCTTTATAAAAAAACAAATCGAAAATAGATAGAAAGGGTACAAAATCAGGATATTTAAAAAATTGATTAAACCGTAATAAATATGAATAATTCAATTAAAAAATGGTACGCTTTGTATACAAAAGCGGGCTGTGAAAAGAAGGTGGCTAACTTTTTGTTACGCAAAAATATTGAAAATTATTGCCCATTGGTACATCAGGAGTTTGGCAGGAAAAAGGTAGTGCTGGAGCCGTTATTTAATAATTTTGTTTTTGTACAAATAACAGATAATGAAATGTATCAGTTTCCTTTGGGAGGTAATATTGTAAACTTTGTATATTGGTTGGGTAAACCTGCGGTTATACAGAATGAAGAAATATCTGTAATGAAACGTTTTTTAAATGAATATATAAATGTGAAACTGGAAAAAATGCCATTTGGAATAGAGAGTAAGGTACGGGTTGTTGAAAGTGCTATTACGGATAACAACGCCAATTTGGTTTTTGTAAAAAACAATACAGTTAAAATAACATTACCTTCTTTAGGGTATATGATGCTGGCAGAAACAGCGCATTCAACTGCTTCAATATATACACCCTCTAATCAGTCTTATTCAGTTAATGGGAAATACCAATTTGCTATTTAGGGGATATGGTTACTTAAATGGATTCCCTTTGCAAATGTTTTGATTGTTATAACTATACCACCTTGGTTTAAATGGCTACCTTGGTATAGTTATTTTTATATGTGGTAATGCCATGTATGTGTTCTGTATATTTGCCAAATCTTTAGAATATTGGGTTTTTATGCAATCTGTATGTTTTTTTTGCGTTAAACCTGTGCTTTAGAATCAATGGCAGTAGAATTATTTTGTGAATACCTCTTCAAATACATTGGAGTTTAGAAAAAATATTATTACTTGCAGCTTATTGGATTGTAAACTTTAATTCAATTGATTCTTTTAGAAAAAACCAATTATTAATCAGCTTATGCAAATCATCAAGAAATTATGTGAATTAGCCGGTTATAGCCTTTTAATCACCCTTACCAGCTTCTTATTTTCCTGTAATTCCGCCAAAAAAGTTACCAAGGAAGATTTTCTTTATTTTCAACGGGGCCTTGATAGTATCAGAAACATTCAAACAAAGGAACCTGTTATTCAGCGCAACGACATACTTACTATTCAGGTACTCAGTACCAGCCTAAACCAGGAACAAACTCAACCATTTAACCTTTCGGGGGCCGCTGCCGGAAACGGTTATCTTGTCGGAATGAACGGAGAAGTGGAAATGCCTGTTTTGGGGGGAGTAAAAGCCGCTGGTCTTACCCAATTGCAATTGCAAAAACTAATTGTTGATAAATTGACTCCTTATGTAAAAGACCCTTCTGTTATCATTCATTTTTTACAATTCAAAGTAAATATAATGGGAGAAGTAAAATCGCCTGGAACAAAAACATTTACTACAGACCGGGTAACCATACTTGATGTGGTAAGTGCAGCAGGAGATTTAACAGATGAAGGAAAAAGGGAGGATGTAGCAGTAATAAGGGAAGAAGGTAATGTAAGGAAAATGTATAGGATTGATCTGCGAAGTGGGAGTTTGTTCCAGTCTCCGGTGTATTTGATGCAAGCCAATGATATTTTGTATGTAAGCGCCAGCGATCAGAAATTCAGAGCCTTACATGCAGCCACAAAAACAACTGCACAAAAGGGCCTTGAGGTTTTTAGAACTTTTGTTACCCTTTTTACCAGCATTGTTTTAATAATCAGAATATTTCAATAATTATATGGAAGAATTAGATAATGAAATGTTTGAAGAGCCCACCGCCAAAAAACAAGGCCTTTCGATAAAAGATCATATAAATAAATTTCTAGCCTATTGGCCAATTTTTTTACTCTCGCTGGGTATTTTTATTGGGGGCGCTATATTGTACATCCGTAAAGCTACTCCAAAGTATAGTGCCAATGCACTTATATTGGTAAAGGGAGAAAGGAAGCTTTCTTCCCAGGAGGATTTGATAAGCAATGCATTGAGTGCCAGTCGCAGCAGCAATATGGAGAATGAACTGGCTTTGATGCGATCAAGGGGGCTTATTCAACGGATTGTGCTGGAAAATGAATTTAATATATCATATTACCTGGTTGGCAGAATAAAAACTGCGGATATTTACCTGGATGCTCCTTTCCGGTTAATCGTGCAAAAAATTGAGGATAGTTCAAAAGTGTTGACGCTGATTGTAAAGAATTTAACTAATTCGGGGGCAAGGATAGAATACGGGGCTAAACCTAACAAGAGAACCAGCCTTTTAAAGTGGAATACTCCATATATTATTGGCGGCCACCAGTTTGTATTAGCTCCCAGGGGGAAGGAGAGCAACAGTAGTGGACAATATATGGCAATTTGGAGTCCTATAGGTAGTACGGCTGGTGAAATAGCTTCCAAGTACTCTGTTGACTGGCTTGACAAAAAGACTTCAATCATTAAGTTGGGTATTTTGATAGAAAACCTGGATAGGGGAAAGGATATACTTGATGCACTTGCTAAGGAATATGACAGGAACGATTTGGAAGAAAAAACAATTGCTTCAAGAAATACTATCCGGTTTATAGATGACAGGCTTAGTATTATGTCCAGTGAACTGAGTGGGGTAGAGGGGAAACTTGAAAACTATCAGGGTAGCAACCAGATTGTGAATGTGGGTGCCCAATCTTCAGAAGCCTTTGGAGGTTCCTCCTCTACCTCACAGGAGATTACGGAAATCAATGTTCAAAAAGCTGTTATCCAACAACTGCAAAACTATTTTAATAGTGCTGATAATTCGGGAAACCTGGTTCCTTCCAGCCTTGGAATAGATGATCCAACCTTGGGATCGCTAATTAGTAAGTACAATGAGCTGGAACTAAAAAAGCAGCGGGAAAAGCCATTGCTTTCCAGTAATAGCATGGTGTTGAAAGATATTGATAACCAAATCAATAATGTTAAGGGGAGTGTATTGGAAAGCTTGCAAAATATTAATAAAAATTTAAATCTTAGGCAGAGCAGTTATCAACAAAAAAATAATCAGTACAAACAGTTTCTTAATTCTCTGCCCCGGAAAGAGCGGGTAATGCAGGAAATAAAACGCAAGCAAAGTATTACCGAAGGGCTTTACTTATATCTTTTGCAAAAAAGGGAGGAGGCATCCATATCGGCAGGCTCGGCTAATGTAACCGTATATAAGCAAATAGACCGGGCGGGGGGCTATGGGCCAGTGGAGCCTAATTCAAGAAATGTGATGATTATGGCCATCGTAATGGGGCTTTTAATGCCTGTAGGATTAATATTGTTATTGGATCTTTTAAACGATAAAGTAGCTTCGAGGCAGGATATTATCGGCAAACTGGCAATACCTGTGTTAGGTGAACTGATAAACTTACCCAAAGGAAAGACAAATGGTGTGTTGGTTATGAACCGTGATTTGTTTGGTGAACAATTTCGATTGATTAGAACCAATCTTGCCTTTTCCGACAATCGAATTAAAAACCAGGTAATCCTTGTAACTTCTTCTGATGTAGGAGAGGGTAAATCAATGATAAGTTTAAACCTTGCGGCGGTTCTTGCCGCACCGGGTAAAAAGGTAGCATTATTGGAATTTGACCTTAGAAAACCCGGGTTAGTAAAAAAACTGGACTTGGCCCCAGGAAAAGGGCTTTCAGACTTCTTGTCTGGTCAAACGATTGATCTTTCTGAAATATTCCAGGTTACAGAAGAAGTTCCTACACTTCATACTTATCCCTCAGGCCCAATTCCTTCTAATCCTGCCGATCTTCTGTTAAATGAAAATATGTCCCTGTTATTTGAAACTTTGAGGGCTCGATACGATTATATTGTAGTTGATACCGCACCCGTAGGATTGGTAACTGATGCGTTTATTCTTAACAGTTAT
>JBBQTL010000253.1:0-8251 GCA_038213285.1 Chitinophagales bacterium | reverse complement strand
TCTGTCCCTATAAAATCATTTCCTAACCGCAAAGCTTCTTCCCGACTGTAGGAAATTATTTCTTTTACCTGTGCTGAAAAGTTGTTGTCCATTTATTGAATTTTACTTGTACAATAATAACGATTATTTAGTAGAAATAGTTTGGCGATAGGGCGAAATGTGCAAATGTTGAAAAGTTAAAACTTTGAAAGCGATAGATGCTTTGCTTTGATTTCAGCCTTTATTAAAAATTGCGATGTTACTTTTTACCGCAACACATGAATTTCCATTTTTACATTAATTTCAGACAACATAAACCGAAACATAAAAACGCTAAATATTGCTTTACTTTACAAAATAACAAAAACAACCCTTATAACAAAATAATTAACGTTTGGTCATTGATGTTGTAATAGCTTATGACGTCCAGAATCCTTACTCCAAAAACTTTAGCAATGAATGTCAAAATAGATACCAAAGAGAAATTCACCGTTATTGTCCCACAGCTGCCCCACCTTACTGCTAATATGACAGAAGAACTAGGGAATATGTTGCTTACCTACATGCAAAAAGACATTCCTCACATCGTGCTGAACATGTCATTAGTTAATAGCCTGGAAGCAAGGTGCTTTGAAACGATAGCAGCAATGCAACAAAAATTTTACGAAAACAATTGCTCTTTTGTAATTTGTGCGGTACAAACTCCTGTGGAAGAAGTATTGGACAAGGAAGAATTACTTGAATTATTAAATGTAACGCCCACAGAAAGTGAGGCCTGGGATATTTTGCAAATGGAAGAAGTAGAAAGAGAATTGCTGGGAGGAGATGAATAATATTTACCTTCCATCCAAAGTAAAGAAGGGTGCAGCATATTTCACTGCATACCACTCTAAATTAAAACAGATTGTAAACTTTAACCCTATTAATCATCTACCTTGTTAGCACTAACCATATTAGGAAATAATTCTGCCATACCGGCTTTTGGAAGAAATCCAACTGCACAGGTACTTCAATCCCAGGAAGAATGCTTCTTAATTGATTGTGGTGAAGGTACCCAAATGCAGATGGTAAAATACAAGATCAGGAGAAGTAAGATCAATCACATTTTCATATCCCATCTACATGGGGATCATTATTTTGGTTTAATTGGATTAATAACCAGCATGAGTTTATTAAACCGCACACAGGAGCTTCATATTTACGGCCCTGCACCGCTTGCTGAAATTATTGATTTTCAGTTAAGGGTTGGTGCCACCACACTTTGCTATCAACTTCATTTTCATGCTATCACCAGTGAAGGGTTGATTGTAGATGAGAATAAATTCACCGTTACCAGTTTCCAGGTGCGGCACCGGGTAGAATGCTGGGGATTTCTATTTAAACAAAAAAAGAACCCCAGAAGCATTGATCCGGCCAGAATAAAATCTTATGAAATCCCCTCTTCATTTTATGAAAAACTTCAAAAGGGAGAGGATTATGTTACCAAAAAAGGAACCATTATTCCAAATGAAGAAGTAACCATTGCCAATAGCCCAATGAAGAGCTATGCATATTGTGCTGATACCATTTTTGATGAAAGCCTGGCTGAAAAAGTGAAAGGGGTTGACCTACTATATCATGAAACAACGTACCTGAAAGAGTCTGCTGATAAGGCTGCCGCCCGTTTTCATTGCACTACAGAGCAGGCCGGCACCGTGGCCCTTAAAGCAAATGCTAAAAAATTATTGATCGGTCATTTCTCCTCCAGGTATGAGTTGCTGGATGAATTCCTGGCAGAGACGATGGAGGTTTTTGAAAATACTGACATTGCAATAGAAGGCACCTCCTATATCATTTAATCTTCTTCCACGGTAATGATATTATTAAACCCACTTGCCAATACCCACTTGTAAAATTCAGGAAACCATTTGCGCCATGCTTGTTCGTTGTGATTTCCCTCCGGGTCAATCACGGCATAGATTAAAGCGATTGAATTCTTCCCCAGCGTTTCCGCAACATCATTCATGTCATCAATATACTGCGCTCCTTCCATGCCACCGATGTAAAAAAACAACTTGCCTTTTAAATTTTTTCCGTCTGAATCTGTCAATTTTTTAATCCCTTCTGCCGTCCAGACAGCAGGAGAAAAAATACCTCCTTTACCAAATACCCCTGGGTATTTCAACATCGCATAGTATGCAATCAATCCTCCCATAGAACTGCCGGCAATGATGGTATTGTAACTAGCGGTTAATGTCCGGTAATGTTTATCAATAAAGGGTTTCAGGCTTTCCACCAAAAAATCCACATAATCGTCTCCTTCTCCTTTTCCAAAATCTTTAAATGTGTAAGGATTGTATTCATTTAATCTTTTAGGCCCGTTGTCAATGCCCACTATGATGCAGGCAGGCCTGCCCTTTTGAATCATAGAATCTACGCATTCATCCACGCCCCATTCACCAAAAGCAGCAGTATACTCATCAAAAATATTCTGGCCATCCTGCATATAAATAACCGGGTAGCGCTTTTTGCTATTGGTATACCCCGGTGGTAAATAAAGCCAAATCCTCCTCGTTCTTCCCAATTGAGGCATTATGAAAGCAGTATCAATAATGTATACATTTGGAGAAGCCGTGTGCTTTTTAGCAACTGTTTCAAAATCATCCTTCCATCCTTCAATTGAAAAATAGATGATCGTGTCTGAAGATAATTTTAGCTGCCTGTTACCGGCATCAT
The DNA here is from genome assembly GCA_038213285.1 of Chitinophagales bacterium. GTDB lineage: Bacteria > Bacteroidota > Bacteroidia > Chitinophagales > Chitinophagaceae > Ferruginibacter. Next base: position 5,557 of record JBBQTL010000253.1, on the reverse strand, counting down.
TTCCATTAACCATACTTTCTACTGATTGCCAGCTTCCCCTGGTGAATTTAAACTGGTATTCGCCAGCCGGGAGATTATCCAATTCTATAAAAGCAGGCTCATTTAGTTTTGAAATATGGTTGCCATTTTTTGCCGGAGACCAGCCATTAAAGTTACCGGCTACAAAAACAGAATCCTGTGGATGATTGGGCGGAACATTGCTTACCTGAAACCTCACCTTAAACTGTGAAAATGTAAACAGCGAACAGCATAGTAAGATAACGTGCAAAAACAAGGCTTTGTGATTGCGGCATACAAAACTCAGCATGCATTGATGTTTCAATATTATTTGTTTAGATAAGCTTTCACTTTTTGGTGTACTGGTTCACTTAAAGGTGTTACCGGTAATCGCAGTACATTTTGAATTAACCCCAGTTCATATAAGAATGCTTTTACTCCCGCCGGATTATTTTCTGTAAATAAGAGACTGTAAACCTCCAACAAGGAATCATTTAATTTTTTAGCCGTTGTAAAATCATGCTTCAGACCTGCCCTCACCATATTAGAAAAATCTTTAGGAAAACAATTCGCTGCAACACTAATTACCCCATCTATACCACAGGCGAGTTCAGGCAATACGAGGTCATCATCTCCGCTTACTACCAAAAATTCGTCCGGCCTTTCTTTTAAAATTTGTATACATTGGCTGATATTATTACCAGCCTCCTTAATACCGCCAATATTCGATACTTCCCTGGCCAACCGGATGGTTGTGGCAGCGTCAATATTCCGACCGGTCCTTCCCGGAACATTATAAACAATGATTGGTTTTGGAGAAGCTGCTGCAATGGCTTTATAATGCAGGAAGATACCCTCCTGCGAAGGTTTGTTGTAATATGGGCAAGCGCTTAGCACCGCCACCGCTTTTTCAAGCGGATAACTTTTTACATTATTTACTACTTCTTTTGTATCATTCCCACCTATGCCAACTACCACCGGCACCCTATTATTTATCTTATCGATTGTAAAATTTATGATATCAATTTTTTCCTGTTTATCCAGTGTAGGGGTTTCGCCGGTAGTGCCCAGCGTCACAACATATTCTACACCGTTTTCAATAATAAAATCGATTAGTTTACCTAATGCGTCAAAGTCAACTGATTCATTCCCGTTAAATGGTGTAACAATTGCAACACCTGTTCCTATTAATTGCTCACGTAAATTCATGCTTCTATTTTTTGGTGAAGTTATAATTATGCAACGAAATGAGAAAACAAATAAACGATTGCTGTACCCGGGCTGTTTCACCATTGATTTTTGATATTGTATATAGTAAAGAAGTCAAATAATTAAACTGACCAGGAATGGATAATTTTTGTTGCAAATCATTGCTATTTTATTTTTTTATAAATACATTTGGACATCCTTTTATTAACACATTTTTAAAAATTCAACAATGAAAAATTCAACTAAAATACTGGCTGCTGCTGCTATTGGAGTAGTTGCCGGTGGTGTACTGGGTTTGCTATTTGCACCCGACAAAGGAGATTAAACCAGGAAAAAAATTTCCAAGCAGAGCGATAAAATGTTAAAGACGATTAAAGCCGGATTTGGCAAAGAAAAAATGGCGAGGCTGAAAGAGAAACTGGAAAACAAGCTTCAAAAATTAAATTTAAAAATAGACAAATATTCAAAAGAAGAGCCAACTCATAGCTAAAATTAATGAATGCCAGCGCAGGAATTTAATAAGCAGAAGAACTGGTCAGTCAGTTAAAAAACTACATCAATACTGAAATTGAACTGGCTAAATTAACTTTACAGATAAGGTTTCGAAGATATTTTCCCAATTCATAGAAGTGCTTTTAGTGGGGATGGTTTCTTATACTTTCTTATTTTCTTTAGTGTAGCGCTCGGATGACTGTTAGGTGAGTGGCTTCGGCAAATGCAATGGTTGTATCCTGGAAGCATAATTGTAAAATAATGATCCTATTGTATAAAGCTTACACTTATCTCTACGAAAAGTATAAAATGACGATCAGGTAATAAGTATTAGATCACCCTTTTTGACTATAGGAAAATGCGGGGTTAAAGCGGGAATTCAACACTTTCGAATGTGTCAGGTATTTCATATCCGGGCTAAAAATAAAAAGGCATGTTCCATTCTTAATTTTATTAATAATGGATTTATGCAAACGTTGCGGAATTGCCGGGCATCCCCAGCTACGGCCAATATATCCCTGCGAACGGATCAATCTTTCATCTACATACTCTGCTCCATGTATTACTATGTCACGCCTGTTGGCATTATCGTTGATACCCTTTTCAATGCCCTGCAATCTCAATGAATATCCGTGTCCACCAATATATGTACCCATTGTTTCATAAAAACCAAGACTGCTCTTGTTGCTCTCCGGTGTATTTGAAAACTGATTCGCAAATTCTTTACCAGACCGGGCACCATGCGCTACATAGGTATTAAATAAAACTTTATAGTTTTTCAAATCGATTATAAATAATCGTTTTTGAGAAGAAGGCTTGCTAAAGTCGACAATAGATATAATTTGCTCATTTCCTAAAGTGCCCATTTCCTTCATGAAATTGAAACCCTTCATTGCATAGTCAAAAACCTGGCGTCCAAGGCCCATTGAACCCAACCGGAGCGAATCATACATACTAAATTTAAATTCTGAATCTGCTGAAAGTTTTAACAAACTGGTGTCCGTAACTTTAATGGGATGAACGCCGGATTTGTCAAAAAGAAGTTTCCCCAATGGTTTTGTTTTTGCAAAAACAAAAGGTACATGCAATATAAAAATGAATACAGATGAGAAAAAGAAATAGAATTTTTTTAAACCAAATTTTTTCATGGTGATTATTGGGATATTGATAAAAAAAATATTTGGAATCGCAAAAGTCGGTTAAAAACGCTGACTGAAATGTTAAAATTTGTTGAGGTTTGATACAATGAAGCCGCATTTGAATTTAGATGGCGTTCATTTAATTAACTTAAAGCAGAATAAAGATTGTTTTTAATTATGATTGTCCAAGGCTACCAAAAGCACCAAACCAATAATTTTACCAAGAAATTAAACTTCCCAAACCATCTAACAACTATGCTGTAAATTATATTTTAAAGATGTACATCCTTTAGTGAAGTGTAAGCAGGGTTTGAGTTGTGCAATGGAAAACTGAACCATTTAAATTAGACCAGGTACCTGCCCGTAGCACTCTTAGCAATGGCAACAAAAACAAGAGCAGCAAAGTATTTAGATCGCTTTATAAAAGCCTTTATCAAAAGTACAAACACATTATCTTGACATCTATTAAAAGCCGATTGTAACATGCCAAGTTTTATAAAATAAACTGCTGCGGCCATGCACGACCACCAAATTTACGAGTGTGCATCAACGAACTACCAAATGGCTCTATTATAAAATTCGATATAGCCTATGTCAACTACCAGCAATTTGAAAAATTTAATGATAGAAGCATCACTTATGTGGTGCCGCAAAAGGACAATGCTAAATTCACAATCGTAAAAGAATTGGGTTTATTGAATGGTGAGCCTCGTATTTTAAAGATGAAATATTCACTGCAGACTATATCGAAGATATTAGAAGGCATTACAGTTAAAAGAAGATTAGAACGAAGGAGAATAAACTATTATAGCTAAAAACATTCTTCTCTTGTAGGAACTGTGAATTTTTTCAATGTTTTATTTTTTTAGAGTTTGTTGTCGTTATTGACAATGCAAAGATGCTGTGACTTGAAACCTTAAAAAATGGAGAATGAACGCAGTTTGATGGACAATTTTTCGTGTAAGTTAATGGAGCCGTAAAAAATGAAGGACAGCGAGCAGGTCTTTGCGAAGACATGGAAATCATTGATTAGTCATGTAGACCAAAGTATTTCAACATAGGGTGTATTGAGTGTAATGAAATTGGTCACTGGTAATTAGTTATGAGGTGGTTTAGTTGATTCGTTTAAAATAATTGTCGCACCCATCGACATAGCTGTCGTAAAAGAGAACTAAACTGTCACAAAATAATATCCTTCCTAAAAACAGGGGGCAAATGGAGTCGTATTGATTTTAAAAAAACCATCCCTTAGATCAGTAACCTGCCATGTTGAGGTTTGAGTTAGTTGTCCACTGTCTTTTACGTGCTGTGTATTGTTTGAAAAGAATTCCACCTGGAGACTTTAAAATCTTCGTTGTTAGCATCTTCGGGGTTCCAGTAGCATTTGATATATTCCTATTTTCCACTTGTTAATTAGTCTACCGTGAATCGTTGAAGATTCCCACGGGTTCGTACGATGGCAGCTTAGGATTTCGCCAATTGTGATTGGAGGTTCTGCTTTTACCAGATTGAACAAGTTTGCAAGTTTGCATAATACAATCGTAAAATAATCTTCATTTATAGGACTGATTAAGCCATATAATTTCCAGTTGTTTTCAACAAGTTCCAACAGGTATATGTATATGGTTATTCACCTAGGCAAAGAGTAAATAGAGTCAAATCAATACCGGCAAAATTTTGCAAAATACCTATCTAATTCCAAAAGTTTATTCAAAGTAGCCGCTAAAGTTTTCAATCTGCTTTCGTATCATTTCAAATATCTCCTTGCCTTCTTCCGCTGTTGTAACTTCCAATAATTTTTTATTTTCTTCCATTAACGGTTCCAGCCAGTGATGCAGTGCATCATGATCAGGCCCTTGCATCCTGCATTCACTAATCATTTTTTTAATACCTTCCTGTAAATTTTTCCCGGTATTTCGATAGTCTTCCAGGCTTACTGGTTTAGCAGATGCAATTACATTGCTTAGCGCTGATACATTTTTATTTGTGCTGGAATCGGCCTTCCCTTTTACCCCGTTGTTCAACGAGCGTTCGTTTGCAGCGTTGTGTGCATGTTCGTGGTCAGTATCAGTCATGGTAGCCTGCTCGGTCTGCAATTTGCTCTCTTTATTTTCATAGGATTGGCAAGCCTGTAAATGGGCAATTGCCAGCATAATTACGGTCGCATATTTTAATGTTTGTATGTATTTCATCCTTAAAGATTTAATCATTCAATAGTGAGTAATTATGATTGTTTATATTTAATCCAGAACTGATCGTGCCTTTGATAGTCTATATCACCTTCCTTTTTGCTATAACCATCTTCTAGTCTTTTTAATTCATCAGCGGATAAATGCTGTTGCAGATGATTAAATAAGGTTCTTTCTTCAAACCGGATAAGACCATCCAACGTATCAGCTAATGCTTTAAGAAGCCTCGCAATGGCTTTATCTTTTTGAATACGTTCAATCAGGCAATAAATGTTCTCATGCTCTACCAACGCCTGCTAAAGCTATGTATCATCAGTTAAAAGTTTATACAAATCATTTTCAAATTCGAATTTATTTCTTTTCTTCATGATCTTCTAACTTTCATTGCTCTCCATGACTACGTTAACGTTCCTAATACTAAAGGTAGATTTTTTAAATTTCATTTCGGATATTATTGTCCGTTTTGGATTTTATTATTATTTTTGCATAGCATTCAATCAAAAAATAATTATGAAGCATATAAAATCCTGC
>JBBQTL010000252.1:0-8265 GCA_038213285.1 Chitinophagales bacterium | reverse complement strand
CATAGTCCTTAAATATTTTGTCAATTACCGGTAAGGCTGCTTCAATGTTGTTTATTCTTTCAGTACGGCTTTGTGAAATGGATATCCTGGTCAGGCAGGTCATTGTAAAAACCATGGGCAGCACTACATACAACTTAGTTTTTTTCATCTTTTTTCAGTCTGTTTTATCTGTTAAATACTTTGAATAATTATGTAGGTTATGGTATGGCCGAACGCCTACAGTCTTTTTTACAATGCACCATCTTCAATTTTTCATTCTTAATTGTTCATTTACCATCCGCTTATTCTTCCTGCTTAATGGATGGTAAAATAAAATTCATTATGCAATTTTCTGGTTCTTTCATATCAAGCATTCCTTTGTGCAGTTGTACAAACGATCTGGATAAGGCCAGCCCAATTCCGCTGACTTTTTTTTCTGTTTCTTTCAACCTGAAAAATTGTTCAAAGTATTTTTTCTTTCATCTCAACGGTACAAGATAACCATCGTTTTTAATTTCATTGGTAAACATTTTATTCCCTTTATTGAAAGGTAACAAAAATACCTGCACTTCGCTCTACGTATACTTTACTGCATTGCCAAACCGGTTGGTAAGTATTGAGTTAAATCCTTCTATATACACTACCGCCCATTATTTTGAAGCAGGTAGTTCAAGTTGAAAGCTAAGGTTTTTTTGTTTGGCCAACGGTTAAAAAAACAGGTAAGTATCTTCCAATAACTCAGCAATTGCGGCACTTACACAATTTATATTGAATCGCAGTATTTCTGTTTGCCTGAAATGGGTCAACTGGTTACCGAGGTCAAGCTACTAATTCGTATTTAGCTCGATGATCTTCAGGCTGACTTTTATTGTCATTAATTCCGAAGCATTCTAAATAACTTTTTCCAAAGGTCGTTTTGTTAGCGCTAACGCTGTTCGTATTTCGTGTGCCACATGGCTGTTTCCCCTGCTTCAATTTTTCCCCTGTTTTTTTCTTCTGTTCGCCAATGGTAATTCTAACTGATGTAATAGGCTCATGTAATGGCCAATTAAATTTGTAACATTTACTTTAAAAAAAACATTATTTCACCGATGTATTTCGTCCCGTTAGGGATTAAATATCGGTAGTTACATAAATTAAAAGCAAATGAAGTTCCGTAGGAACGTGATAGCAGTTCAATTTTATCACTTCCCTAAGGAACTTTATAATTCATCTCCTTGTTGCAAAATAAAATTGTCAATTCACGAAAGCAAATTAATTTGTAAGCCGCTCACTAATCATGCGCTGTTATTCGGTTGAAGATGTAAATTTGTTGATTCATCGTCATCCACTATTAAATATTTATCATGAAACAGCCATACCGTTGGGGAATATTAGGTGCTGGTCGCATTGCAGAAAAATTTTGTACCGCACTAAACTTTGTTGAAGGGTCAGAAGTGTATGCGGTTGCTTCCCGTGATGTGGATAAGGCCAAAGCCTATGCTCAAAAATTCAATGCTGCCAGGTTTTACAATAATTATGATGATCTTATAGATGATGAGCAGGTCGATATCATATATATCGCTACACCGCATGCTTTTCATTATGAACAAACCATTGCCTGTCTTCAACATAAAAAAGCGGTACTATGTGAAAAACCAATGTCGCTTGGTTACGGGCAAACAAAGCAGATGATTGAAGCGGCCAATGAAAATATGGTTTTTTTGATGGAAGGAATGTGGACAGGCTGTATGCCCTTTATGGAAAAAATTAAGGCCCTCATAATGGAAGATACAATCGGAAGTATTCAGTGTTTATCAGCCGATTTTGGTTTTACTGCACCTGTTGATTTGGAAAGCAGGTTGTACAATAAATCATTGGGTGGTGGTGCCATGATGGATGTAGGCGTATACCCGTTGTACCTTGCCACAGCTATTTTAGGAGCACCATCACAACTAAAGGTAATCTCCAGGCTGGCATCTACAGGAGTAGATGAATATATCAATATCGCATTGCAATATCCAACCGGGCAGACAGCACAGTTGCTTTCCTCCATTTTTTTTAACACCAATATTGAGGCTTCCATCCTTGGAACTAAAGGCAGAATCAACATTAGAAATCCCTGGTTTAAAGCCACTGATTTTTCTGTTCACTTAAATGACGGTTCAGTCGAAAATTTTTCATTGCCACATTTAAGCAACGGTTTTGAGCACGAAATAAAGGAAGTGATGCATTGCCTCAGCAATGGTTTATTACAAAGCGAAAAAGTGCCGCACCAGTTAAGTTTATTAATGAGCAAGATAACCGGGGAGGTATTAAAGGAGGCTGGGGTAGTGTATACGTAAAGCTTCAATATCCAACCATAAACCATCAACCCTCAACCTTCCACCGTCCACCGTCCACCTTCCACCTTCCACCATCAAACCGTCAACCCTCAACCTGTAACCTTCCACCTTCCACCTTCCACCTTCCACCATCAAACCGTCAACCCTCAACCTGTAACCTGTAACCTTCCACCTTCCACCTTCCACCTTCCACCTTCCACCTTCCACCGTCTAAAATGTACCAAAAAAGTTTAATAAAAAGTGAAGTTTATATTTCATTCGCATCTTATATTCGTTGTGTTTTATGATAATTTAAAAACGAATTGCATTATGAAAAAAATATTTCTTCAAATCGTTTTAATGAATTTAGCCATGGTGTCTGTTTATTCACAGTCTGCCAGCTCCGCCGATAGCAGCAGAATGGCCTGGTGGAAGGATGCCAAATTTGGAATGTTTATCCACTGGGGAGTATATGCTGTGCCGGCGGGAACCTATGATGGAAAGAGAATACCTGGTATCGGCGAATGGATCATGAACCGGGGTAAAATTCCGGTAGACAAATACAAGCCTTACGCAAAACAATTCAACCCGGTAAAGTACAATCCAGAGGCCTGGGTTAAAATGGCTAAAGATGCCGGGATGAAATACATTGTCATCACCTCCAAACACCATGATGGCTTTGCATTATTCAATTCTACCGTTACCGATTGGGATGTAGTAGATGCCACACCGTATGGCAAAGATTTGTTGCAGCCATTGGTGGAAGCCTGTCATAAGTATGGCATGCGGATCGGATTTTATTATTCACAGGCGCAGGACTGGAACCATCCCGGTGGTGCTGCCAGTGGTGGCCATTGGGATAAGGCGCAGGATGGCGACATGGACGTTTACCTGGATAGAATTGCCGTTCCGCAGGTAAATGAAATTTTGTCAAATTATGGCGAGCTGGATATTTTATGGTGGGATACGCCAACCGACATGACACCGGAAAGGGCGGAAAAGTTTCAACCATTGCTAAAATTACATCCCAATTTAATTACCAACAACCGCCTGGGTGGCGGGTTTAAAGGCGATACAGAAACACCCGAGCAATTTGTTCCATCAACGGGTTTCCCGGGAAGAAACTGGGAGGCCTGCATGACCATGAATGATACCTGGGGATTTAAATCATACGATACCAACTGGAAAAGCACGGAAACCCTGGTTAGAAATCTTGCTGAAATTGTAAGTAAGGGAGGCAATTTTCTATTAAATGTGGGGCCAACTGCACTGGGAGAAATTCCCAAACCGAGTATTGACCGGTTGGCGCAGGTAGGCAAATGGTTAAAAGTAAATAAGGAATCCATTTATGGTACCACCGCCAGCCCCTTTCCTTACTTGTCATGGGGCCGCAGTACCCGCAGGGAGCAGAAGTTGTACCTGCATGTATTTGATTATCCGGCGGATGGAGCTTTGCATGTACCGATGGAGAATAAAATTAAAAGGGCCTACCTGTTAGCGGTTCCTTCAAAACCGTTACCCGTAAAAAAGGAAGATAAACGTTCTGTAATCCGGTTGCCCCTGAAAGCACCTGATAAAATAAATACAGTGGTGGTGGTTGAGTTTGAAGGTGAACCAGTTACCAGTCCATCTCCCATGCTTGGAAAGCAGGCAACCGCATCGTCTCAAAAATCGGAAACAGAAGGAAGTAAAAATTTACTGGATGGCAACCGGCTCACCCGTTGGGTAGCAGCCGAAAATGAGAGAAAAGCGGTAATAGAAGTGGATTTAAAAGCGCCAACATCCATTGCAACCAGCATTGTAGATGAACCCTGGCATCCATGGGATGACAAAAAGCAGGGTTTAACCTTGCAATACAAATCCGGGGAAGAGTGGAAAACAGTTTTCCAGGCAACCACAGGCGGTATTGGGCATGTGCAAAATTTTAAACCGGTAACCGCTCAGTATTTTAGATTAGTAGTGGAGAATAAAGATGCAGCACCCAGTTTGTTGGAATGGCAAATGTACGGCCCGGAGTAGGCAGGGGTGGGGTGATGATGTAGCGTTTTTAAGGTAGATAAGGTTGCTAAGGTTGATAAGGTTGATAAGGTAAATAAGGTAGATAAGGTTTCTAAGGTTGATAAGGTAAATAAGGTAGATAAGGTAGATAGGGTAAATAAAGTAAATACAGTAATCTGCAATTGCTGGTCGCATACAAAGTTTTTTGACAGATAGTACCGGGTTAAAATAAAAAGAACAACCGGGTAAATAAAGTAAACATCAATTACCTGTTTATGAATACCTTTAACGCCCAGTTATTTTTTACATAGCATCGATTAAAATATTATCAATTATACATTAAGCAATTATCAATTATCAATTAATCAATAATCAATTATTAATTAAACATCAATCATCTGATCTATTTAATACGCTAAACCGACCATTAACAGCGGTGGCGTACGGGATAGAAAATAAAAAAAGAAATATGAAAGGAATAACATTGCCTGGTCTTTGTATTGCAGCTATTTTTGCAACTTCAATTACATCCTGTAATAATCAAAAGAGTGAAAGTAAAATGGAAATGACTAAAGGTATTACCAAAGCCTCCTTTGGAAATGCAGATGGTAAAGAAGTGTTTTTGTATACGCTGACCAATGCAAAAGGTACAGAAGTAAAAATTTCAAACTATGGTGGCGTAGTTACTTCCTGGGTATCGCCCGATAAGAGTGGAGTAAAATCAAGTATTGTATTGGGCTTTGATAGTATAGCGGGTTACCTGGCTAAGCCTCCGTATTTCGGTGTACTTATTGGCCGCTATGGTAACCGGATTGCAAAGGGTACATTTAAAATTGATACGGCTGTTTACACTTTGGCAACAAATAACGGAGCCAATCATTTGCATGGCGGTCTAAAAGGATTTGATAAAGTGATATGGGATGCATCCATTGAAAATGATTCTATGCCGGTATTAAAACTTTCTTATTTGAGTAAAGATGGAGAAGAAGGTTACCCGGGAAATTTGAATGTAGCTGTTCAATATACTTTAACTGATGACGATGAATTAAAAATTGAGTACAACGCAACTACTGATAAGGCTACGGTCATCAATCTTACCAACCATAGCTACTTCAATTTAACAGGCGATGTTACCAATACCATACTCGATCACCAGTTGGAAATTGATGCGGATAACTATACGCCTGTTGATAGTTCGCTGATACCAACCGGGGAAATTGCACCGGTAAAAGGAGGGCCTTTTGATTTTACAAAGGCAAGTAAAATTGGAGCAAGGATTGATTCTGTGAAAGGTGGTTATGATCACAATTTTGTATTGAATAAAAAAGACAGTACCCTGCAAAAAGTGGCTACTTTAACGGATGACAAAAGTGGAAGAAAGCTGGAAGTATTTACTATGGAACCCGGTGTCCAGTTTTACACAGGTAATTTTTTAGACGGTACAATTAAAACAAATGACGGCAGGGCAATCAGCCAGCATACAGGGCTTTGTTTGGAAACACAGCATTTTCCTGATTCACCCAATCAGCCAAAATTTCCATCTACGTTGTTGGTCCCGGGTCAGCAATATCATACTGTTACTGTTTACAAACTTTCGGTGAGCAGTAAATGAGTGATGAGTGATGAGTGATGAATGAATGAGTGATGAGTGATGAATGATTGGTATTGAATGATGATGAACCATTGCCGCTTTTTAAATAACAAACAAACTATTACAAAATAAAACTTGAAACATGAAATTTTTTATTGACACGGCTAATCTTGCAGATATACGGGAGGCCAACGAATTAGGGATTTTGGATGGTGTTACTACCAACCCATCATTAATGGCAAAAGAAAATATTAAGGGCGAAGTGGCTATTGCCAACCATTATAAAACCATTTGCGAAATAGTAGATGGCGATATCAGTGCCGAGGTATTGGGAACGGAGTTTGACGTGATAGTTGAAGAAGGTAAAAAGCTGGCAGCTATCCATCCAAACATTGTTGTAAAAGTACCCATGATTAAAGATGGCGTTAAAGCCATTAAGTGGTTTACCGACAATGGAATTAAAACCAATTGTACATTGATATTTAGTGCAGGGCAGGCTATACTGGCTGCAAAAGCCGGTGCTACCTACGTTTCACCATTTATAGGTCGTATTGACGATAGTGGCTGGGATGGTGTTCAACTAATTTCACAGATCAGTAATATCTTTAGTATACAGGGTTTCGACACAGAGATTTTAGCAGCCTCCATTCGTAATGCCAACCACATCATTGCCTGTGCCGAAGCCGGTGCAGACGTATGTACCTGCCCGCTTAATTCTATCCTGGCATTGTTAAAACATCCGTTAACGGATTTAGGTTTAAAGCAATTTTTATTGGATGCGGAGAAGATGAAATCAGAGTAGCAGTATTTTAGTAAACATATAAATTTTTGGTAAGGTCAGTCACTTAAAAATGACTGACCTTTTACATTCAGTTAAATGAAGAAGTTCAACACCGCCCGGTTGTAAACCCCGTAAGCGGTTGATTAGTTTATATCGAATATCAGTTTTAATGAGGTGAATTGAATAGCTCACTCAACCGCCGAAGATTTTAAACATCAACTTAATTTTTATGAGCACGTGTTAAAGCCAACGAGTAGCTTATCAAACTCCGTAGGAGTTTCCACTTTGTAGCATTAAGCAATAAAAGCAATTGCTCCGTAGGAGCAGCCCTGCACAGTTGAGGCGTACCAATCCCTGCAAAATAATATTTGTATTGATATCGATGATTGATACATTTGCATTCATCAATATATTATCCATGGAAATAAAAGAGCTGGAAAAATTTTTGAAGGCTCTGGGCGACATCAACCGGCTCAGGATATTGGGAGATATGGCTGCAGCCGGTGGCTCCATTCAATGCGCCCAGATAATGCATGTTACCCAATTGGCCCAACCCTCTGTAAGCCACCATATAAAATCGCTGACAGAAGCGGGTTTGATAATACCTGAGAAAGACGGTCGTCATTATTCTTATTTGCTAAATAAGGAGTTGATTAAGGAATTTATCGGGCAGCTTGATGAATTGGTAGGGAAATGATTGTAACGCAATTGAAAATTGATGATTAATTTCCACTTGCCCTGGTAATTAATATGAACAAGGCTACAAAGGTTAATACAGTGTCGGTACCAGCCCTTATTTTTAACCAGTTGAAATGCCTGCATCATTTGAATTTCAGATGACGTTTTAAAAAAAATGTAAATACCCGTATTTAATTATGACTCAACAAAAAAGGGGAATGTCGCATCTGCTTAAATTAACAACGGTAATTACTTTCTTTTTATGTCCGCTGATGCTGATATCGCAGGTGAGCGCAAAGGATAGTATACTTGCAGCGGTAACCCTAAAAAATGCGATTGAGTATGCCATCCTTCACCAGCCACAGATTCAGCAGTCGTTGGTTGACCAGGAAATTGTGGAAGCTACCATTAAAAGTAAACTGTCTGAAATGTATCCGAGGGTTAATTTCAATTATAGCCTGCAGCATAATTTTATCATTCAAACCGCGGTTATTGGCGGTAACAATGTAAAGCTGGGTGTTAACAATACTTCCGCCGGGCAATTCACTTTCGAACAATCAATTTTTGATAAGGATGTTTTGCTGGCAAACCGCACCAGGACGGATGTACGCCAGCAGGCAAAGCAAGCAACCAGCAGTAATAAAATTGATATCGCTGCCGCTGTATCAAAAGCATTTTATGAAGTATTGTCCTCCAGGCAGCAAATAAATATTTCACGAGAAAATATTGTGCGGATAGAGCGAAGTTTAAAAGATGCAAAAAACCAATATCAATCAGGGATTGCCGATAAGATTGATTATAAACGGGCAACTATCACGTTGAATAATTCAACTGCCGGTTTACGAAGCAATGAAGAACTGTTGAAGGCAAAACTCGAATACCTGAAATCGCTGATGGGATATCCCGTATCTCAAAACCTGGATATTCTGTATGAC
>JBBQTL010000251.1:0-8403 GCA_038213285.1 Chitinophagales bacterium | reverse complement strand
CAGGCAAGGATCATATCCGGGCTCAGAAGCTTTTTTAAATACTGCCTGGTGGAACAAATTATTACCATCGATCCTTCTGCCCTGCTGGAATCACCGAAGCTTAAAAGGGCCCTGCCCGATGTATTGAGCTTTGAAGAAATTGAATGCATCATTGGAAAAATTGACCTTAGCAAACCAGAAGGCGGCAGAAACAAGGCCATATTGGAAACCTTGTACAGTTGCGGCTTACGGGTAACAGAAGCGGTAAACCTGCGGCTCAGTTGCCTGTTCCTTGACGTTGGATTTATAAGGGTAATTGGAAAAGGGGATAAGGAAAGACTGGTTCCTATTGGCAGCGATGCTGCTAAGTACATCAATATCTACCGAAACGATATCCGGGTTCACATTAAGGTGCAACCTGGTAATGAAGACATCTTATTTCTGAACCGGCGGGGAAGTAAATTGTCGAGGGTAATGATATTTTTGATCATTAAAGAACTGGCAAGGCAGGCAGCCATTAAGAAGACCATTTCGCCACATACTTTCCGGCATTCTTTTGCCACACACCTGGTAGAAGGTGGTGCCGACCTGCGTGCTGTACAGGAAATGCTGGGTCACGAGAGCATTACCACTACCGAAATTTATACCCACCTCGACAGGGAATTTCTGCGAACCACTTTGCAGCAATTTCATCCGGCTTTTAACTAAAATATCATGATCATTTTATGCAGTACCGGGATTTGACTCCATACAAAAAGCACTTGCACAATAAAAGCAACAACCACTTATTATTCCACTACAAAACCAATTGAGTATATAATCTTTCAAGCGTAGCTGAAGCATCTGCACAAAATCCAGGATGAACTTTGGAGCATTGTACTACGGTACTTCTGGTGGCCGTAAGCCAGCGAAAACGGGATGCGATATCCAGCCTGCCGATTGGCCCTGCCCCTTCGCCGCCGTTACAGATGCGCTCAAATGCCAACAGGTTTTCATGTACCTGGGCAATATCCAACTGGTCACAAAAAGCCTGTAGCCGTTCCTGGTTTATTTCGAACTTAGTGGCTAAAAATTTTAATTTGGAACAATAGAGTATGACCCCCGCATTCAAAAACTCTTCCCGCTCTACCCTGGGCACAATGCGTATAACTGCATATTCAAATAAGTGATTTTGCTGCATGTTGTGCTTCTTTTAAAAAGATTTGAGAATGGGCAAAACGGGTTTCTAAAAAATGGGTATATGCTGCCCGGTGATTCGTGGCTGACTCAAATGGTGAATCCAATAACAACCATTCGTCCGGAACCAGGTTTACTATGGAACTGATACGCTCTTTGGTTAGCAGCTCATGAAATATTGCATCCACTTTTTCCAATTCAGTAGCTAGTGGCAACAACACATGATCCTTCACCAGCACGAAGGGCCGCATGGCCTGCTCTTCCCAGTTATGCCAGTTGTGATGAAAATAAAGGCTGGCTCCATGATCTATCAGCCATAGTTCCTTGTGCCAGTACAACATATTGGTATTGCGTACCGTTCTGTCCATATTGGTTATAAGGCAATCGAGCCATACGATTTTGGAAGAAAGCAATGGATCAATTTCATTCACCGTTGGGTCGAATGTAATGGACCCCGACAGGAAATGCAACCCAAGGTTTAGCCCTACACTTGCTTTTAGCAGGTCCTGTATTTCCTCATCCGGCTCGGTTCTGCCAAAGGCGTCATCCACGTTGGCAAAAACGATCTCGGGTACCCGAAGGCCCAATGCACGGGCTATTTCTCCACCTATCAATTCAGCAATCAGGGCTTTTACTCCCTGCCCTGCCCCACGAAATTTTAGTACATACAAAAAGCCATCGTCGGCCTCTACAATGGCAGGCAAAGAACCACCTTCCCTCAAGGGCGTTACATACCTGGTGATATTGACGGTTCTTATCTGAAGCTGGTTATCATTCATTTGGGTTATGTTAATTTGCCTGGATATTGCAAAATAGATTTACCATTTACCTGGGTTTGAAAAGCCTGAAATTTAGTTTAAAAAATTAGAATTGATAACAGAAATTATTTTTTTTGCCGTTGTTGGTGTTCGTGCCGCTGGCTTTGTGGCATGGCAATCACCAACAACATTAATTATTATTCATGTTTTAATGTTTCCACTCATCCTCCCTGCTGGTTGTTTTTGCCGTTGTTGGTGTTCGTGCCGCTGGCGCTGTGGCATGGCAATCACCAACAACACTAATTTTGCCGTTGTTGGTGTTCGTGCCGCTGGCTTTGTGGCCCGGCAATCACCAACAACATTAATTACTTTTCATGTTTTAATGTTTCCACTCATCCTCCCTGCTGGTTGTTGGTGTTGCCACCCTGACGGCCATCCGCACAAACACGCAACAACGGCGGAGAGTGGCTGTTTTTGCCGATGTTGGTGTTCGTGCCGCTGGCTCTGTGGCATGGCAATCACCAACAACACTAATTTTGCCGTTGTTGGTGTTCGTGCCGCTGGCTTTGTGGCCCGGTAATCACCAACAATATTAATTACTATTCATGTTTTAATGTCTCCACATCCTCCCTGCTGGTTGTTGGTGTTGCCGCCCTGCAGGCCATCCGCACAAACACGCAACAACGGCGGAGAGTGGCTGTTTTTTGCCGTTGTTGGTGTTCGTGCCGCTGGCGCTGTGGCATGGCAATCACCAACAACATTAATTACTTTTCATGTTTTAATGTTTCCACTCATCCTCCCTGCTGGTTGTTGGTGTCGCCGCCCTGCAGGCCATCCGCACAAACACGCAACAACGGCGGAGAGTGGCTGTTTTTGCCGTTGTTGGTGTTCGTGCCGCTGGCTTTGTGGCATGGCAATCACCAACAACATTAATTACTTTTCATGTTTTAATGTCTCCACATCCTCCCTGCTGGTTGTTGGTGTCGCCGCCCTGCAGGCCATCCGCACAAACACGCAACAACGGCGGAGAGTAGCTGTTTGCTGTGATTGATGGTGTTCCTGACCAGCAATCCTGCAAATAACTCAAGCAGCGATGACGGATTTTTAAAAAAATGAACGATGTATACACACATAAAATAAATAAATGATTTACCCTAAATGAAATCTTCATCCTGCACCTAAACATGCGGAGAATATTTATAAAATAAAATGATTGCTTAAGATACATTGATTTCCTAACTTAGTACCTCACTCATAAGTACATATTGTATGAATCAAGACGAAAAGCTAGCCATCAACCAGGAGGACCCCTGGCTGGAACCTTATGTATATGACGTCATCAGCAGGTATGACCGATTTAAAAATGTGCTCAGAGAAATAGAAGATGCGGAAGGAAACCTGCTCAATTTCGCAAGGGGACATTCCTATTACGGCATTAATTTCAGCACCGAGAAAAATGGTTGGTATTACCGGGAGTGGGCCCCCAACGCCGACCAGTTATACCTGACCGGAGATTTCAATGGCTGGGACCGAACTTCTCATAAACTGGAAAGAAACCATCGGGGAGACTGGGAATTATTTCTGCCCTATGAAGCAAACAAAAATTCTTTTACACATGGCAGTAAAGTTAAAGTAACCATTCACGGTGCAAATGGAGTAATAGATAGAATACCTGCCTGGATCAGGAAGGTAATACAGGATCCCGACACACATGATTTTTCCGGACAATTATGGTTTCCTGAAACACCGTTTGAATGGACGGACAATCACTTTAACCTGGCGCTAAACAGCCAACAGCCCATCATTTACGAGTGCCATGTAGGCATGGCGCAGGAAGCCGAAAAAGTAGGATCGTACATTGAATTTGCCGACAACATTTTGCCCCGGATTAAGGAAGGTGGTTACAACGCCATCCAGTTGATGGCCATCATGGAACACCCTTACTACGGTTCTTTCGGCTATCATGTTTCCAATTTCTTTTGCCCCTCCTCCAGGTTTGGTACACCCGAAGATTTGAAATACCTGGTTAATAAGGCGCATAATATGAACATCACCGTTATTATGGACATTGTTCATTCGCATGCGGTAAAAAACCAGGCAGAAGGGTTAAATGAATTTGATGGAAGTGAAAGCCAATATTTTCATCCCGGTGGAAGAGGCTATCATGAAGGCTGGGATTCAAAATTATTTGATTACGGAAAATGGGAAGTGAAAAAATTCCTGTTGTCCAATACATTGTACTGGCTGGAAGAGTTTCACTTTGATGGATATCGTTTTGACGGGGTTACTTCCATGTTATACTTTCATCATGGGTCTACATCATTTGACCACTATGATAAATATTTTAAAGAAGGCGTGGATTGGGACGCAGTTACCTACCTGCAATTAGCCAATGAAGTGATCCACCGGTTTAAGCAGGATAGCATTTCTATTGCAGAAGATGTAAGTGGAATACCGGGCCTGTGCAGAAGGCCAGATGAAGGAGGAATAGGATTTGATTATCGCCTGGCGATGGGAATACCGGATTACTGGATTAAAATTTTAAAAGAAAAATCGGACGAAGACTGGAATATATTTGAAATGTGGGAGGTACTGAATAACCGGCGATACAAGGAGAAAACGATTGCATACGCCGAATCGCACGACCAGGCGCTGGTGGGTGATAAAACAATCGCCTTCTGGCTGATGGATAAGGATATGTATTTTCACATGCAGGTGCAGGACCAGAACCTCGTTATTGACCGAGGCATCGCCCTGCACAAATTGATTCGCCTGTTTAGTATCAGCCTTGGCGGAGAGGGCTACCTTAATTTTATTGGTAATGAATTCGGCCATCCGGAGTGGGTTGATTTTCCGAGATTGGGCAACAACTGGAGTCATCAATATGCAAGAAGACAGTGGTCGCTGGTGGATAACAAAGAATTAAAATACCAGTTCCTTTCCAATTGGGATAAAGCCATGATACAGCTCATTAAAGAAAACGGCATATTGTCAGCACCCAATGCAACACAATTGCACATGGATGCGCACAATAAAGTGATCATCTTCGAAAAACACAACCTGATTTTCCTTTTCAATTTTAGTCCTGGCAACTCTATTTTCGGCTACCAGTTTGCTGTTCCTGAAAAAGGAATTTACCGGATTATCCTTAATTCAGATAAAAAGGAATTTGGTGGATTTGACAGGGTGGATGATTCGATTGAATATTCTACAAATGACGAACAGCGAATCAGTGTTTATCTTACTAACAGAACGGCGCTGGTAATGAAGAAGAATTAATCCAACATTAGATTCGCTATTGCTTATTGTAATACTTTTAACACCAGTGTCAAGTTAAGTGTGAATGGTCAATGGTTAATCAATGTCGTTTACTTAAGACTGTCGATTTTATTGTTGCCCAAAGCTTCATTCGTACAAGTGAGTGACACAACGATGATGCCATGTAAAGTAACTGCCGGTCCACAAAATATTTTCTTGAGTCAACGCATTGAATGGTGAATGGTCAATATTTCACCATTGACCATTCACAAATCGATACGTGATTCTTTTCTTCATATATCACCAGGCTTAAGCATATAGAACTAACGGCCTGTCATCCGGGGGATACATGAGGATGACAGGCCGTTGACTTTAGGAGACCCACATTGCCTGCATTCAGACTGGTATTTAAGAGATCCCCATTCTGACTGCAAAGACCTCCAAGTGTCGAAACCTTCACCGTGTGCTTTACAATTATCGAACTTTACGCTGAAACATATAATCCACTACAATCCCATTCACCAGCATTTTCTTGCCGGCGTAAGTTACTTTACCACCGGTAGGGACACAAACAATTACCGCTGCATTTTGGGGTGAGAGTTTTATTGGTGCAGAGGTGGAAATATTGCGTGCAATAAAACTTCCCGTGACCGTATTATACAGATCAACTTTTTTACCAGCCCCGGTATTTATAGCAACTGTTTTATTGCTGGTATATGGATTATAGTACAAAAAAGTCGGATAAGCTTTATCATGGTAAAAATCTGTAGCCAACAGGTTTAATTGCAATATGCCAGTAACAGTTGTTGTACGGATAATACTACCGAAAATTCCCACATGTCCGCTGCCATACACACTAAATTGCGACTCCGGTGGATTTTTTCCAGGCACCCATAATGGCCCATCACCCTGTGCTACGGGGCCTTTCAAACCTTCATGTTCTTTATAACTGGATTGTTTTATGATGCCTTCATAACCAATTACCCCTTTGGTAACATCGGCCAGTTGGGGAATGGTTTCATGATCGTCGGGCATGTATTGCGGATAAAAAAACCTGGCAGCATTAGCAGCATTCAGCATCCATTTTCCTATAGCTGTTGCATAACGCTGGTCATATCTTACCAAAGGCACCAACGGCCATGCAGCATCATACGTATTCATCAAAAAACCATAGCCACCATGATCTACTGTACTGCCCACAATGCCTGAAATATCATAGCCATTCCAATTACCCACCAGTACTCCCCAACCTTCACGGCAAACAGCAGTGCCATCAAAACTCCAGTCCAGCATTTTACGAACGTCATATTGTTTGCCCTGTTCTGCATTGATCCTTGCAGCCAAATATGCACCAAAGGGCATCAGCAATTCGTAAGTTGGATTAATAGATTGTGATTGCAATGCAGTTAATGCACTGTGTGCACCTTTTAAATATTTTGGATCATTGAATTTTTTGTAAGCAGCATATAACAGCCATGCATGTCCTGCTGCCACATCGGGCTGTGTACAGATATTATTTTTCATGGGCTGCATCTTTCCATAGTCAAAAAATGACCAGTTGTAATTGCCATTTAAAACTGAATCTGCATCATAAAATTTATCCGCAATGGTTTTAGCAATTTCAGTAAAGCCCGGCTCATTTGGATACTGATCATATATTGCATAGAACAAAACATTTGGATACACATCATACCACCAGTCACGGCCATAACCGCCACCCAGCAAAGCAACTTCGGGGGAAGTGTTGTTCATCATGATATTCCAGCCTGTTTCCTTATTAAAATAATTTTTCAGCATACCTACATAATTCAAACCCTTTTGATTTGTCTTATCAATGCCCACCAGCTTTGCACCCAGCACGGCTCCCATTGTGGCCAGCGCCTCATGAAACATTCCTTTGTTATTGGTTCCCTGTCTTACATCTGCCAGTGCAGTAAATAATCCCACTACATTCTGATCAAAATTGTTTTTACTGCTATCAATCCATATCATTGGCCAGAATTTTCCTTTGGCATTAAAATCATACACCGTATGGTCAAACTGCAGTGCAAGCTTTTTATAATCGATTATTTTTAACGGCCCTGGCAAATCAGGCATCTGATCTACCCTTGGTATTCGTTGTTGCTTTACCTGGGCTAATGCTGTAATTGCACAGCAATTAAAAAACATGAAAGCAACAGTAATTTTGAAAATATTATTCATGATTAATTTTGATTTAGTTGGAAGATGAAAACAGGAAGTTTATTGTGCCTGGTATTTCTTCATTGAGAATATTCTCTTGTAGCCACTGTCGATTTTATTATACCACTACCTCTGCCACTTTACCCATTACTTTCAAATCAACTTCCGGTTCTTCCGGTGAGATTATTTTTCCCTGTGCAATAATGTTTTTTGCTACAAAGATGGAGCACAACTGCAATACTGCAATAATAATAACAGCGTACCGCAATGCAATTTCAGTGGAAATACCATAGGCCAGGGCTAAAAATGTACCAGCACCCAGCAACCTGCCGGAGTACAAACCCCATTCATGATTCAGTATATAAGCATACTCTCCTCGTTTTTCAATTTTATTCACAATATCTATTACCTGGAATTGAATGGGGAAATAGGCAAGATCGATTAATGGTTTTGAAATGAGCAATAAAAGAATAAAAATAATTACCCCAAGGCCACTAAATAATGCGCCATTTATTACAGCACCCAATGCAAACAGACCAAGGCCTACAGCAAATATTTTAATCCTGTCTTTCGGTTTAGACAATCTTCCCAACACATACATAATAACCGCTGCAATGATTGCTCCGATAGACTGGGCAGTTCCTAAAGCGCCTTCTTTTCCTAATAACGTCATGATAAGCATTGCCGGTGCCGTTACCAAAAAGCCTTGTGCCAGGCCTTTTAACAATGCCAACGAAAGCAACTTATACCACAAGGGATGAAACTTAAAAAATACAAATTTCTTATGTACCGGATTTGGGAAGTTACCCCTGAAACAAACAATGGACGCCACCACTGTTATCATAAATACAATACCAGTAATGATTTTATAGGCAAGGTGAATAGAAGCTTCATCCTGATTTGCGCCGCCCCTGGTTTCGATAAACCAACCAATGGTTACGGGAACAATCACGGCAATGATGGTATAAAAAAATGTTTCCAGCCCATAATAATAATTCCGGTTGCCATCGTTGGTAATGGCCAAAGCAAGCACATCCCGGTTGGCCCAATA
>JBBQTL010000250.1:0-8417 GCA_038213285.1 Chitinophagales bacterium | reverse complement strand
AAGTACAAACAAAAAGTAAAAGTAGTTTCCAATTCAAACTATCATCTAACGGAATTTCATTTTTTTGATGACAGTGATGAAGAGATAAAATTATAGACAAAAAAGCTCCAGTAATTTGGAGCTTTTTTTTGTAAGTATTTTAAGGTATTTTATTATTTTCACCTATTTAATCCCTGCTTCTGCCAGAATAAATCAAAATATAATAAACTAACATCGCAACCGATGATAATGCAGCCACTACATAGGTAAGTGCGGCCCACTTTAATGCATCTTTTGCCTGGTCATATTCCGTGTTCCTCGCAATATTTGAAGTATTCAACCATTTTAATGCTCTTGCTGATGCATCAAATTCAACCGGTAATGTAACCAGTGTAAATAATGTGGAAATGGCAAAAAGTATTATACCGATTAATAAAACGGTTTGGCTGCCACCTCCAAATCCCATAAAACCTAACCCGGCAATAATTATCCATTGCGACAAATTGGTACTAACCTGTGTTATAGGCACTAACCTACTGCGCAACATCAGCATGGAATAAGCAGTTGCATGCTGTACCGCATGACCACATTCATGGGCCGCCACCGCAGCAGCGGATACATTACTGCCCTCATATACATCCGGACTCAGGTTAACAGTCCTCTTCATGGGATCGTAATGATCTGACAAAAAACCCGGCACGGATACTACTTCAACATCAAAAATCCCATTGTCCCTCAACATTTTTACCGCCACTTCCTTTCCGCTTAAACCGGATGACACTGCCACGACACTGTACCCTTTAAATTTGCTTTTTAGCCTGAATTGTACCAGCATCCCTATTAGCATGAATACAACAGAAATAGCCATAATACCTATTGTCATATTTTTGTTTTCAAATCAATTTGCAAAAAACATTCCTTTCTGTTTTACATGACAAATTTGCAAAAAACATATTCTCCCGGTATTTCAGTACTGTTATAAAAAGGAAAGGCTTCCCTTTCAGGAAGCCTTTATTATAAATGATTTCTTGAACTTATAGCTTTTGCAGCTTTCCGTTGAAATTTATTTCTTCATTGAACACTGTAACATAATAAACACCTGCTCCCAATATTGGTAAATTATTCATTACAACTGAATTATTTCCTTTTATAACATTAATGGTTTTCGAAAAAACCAGGTTACCGGCGCTATTCTGAATTCTTATAGTTGCTGTTGCAGTTTTGTTAGCACCGAAAGAGAGTGTGAAATTGTTAGTAAATGGATTAGGGAAAACCTCAAAACTGGTTTTAGCTGCCAGGTTAAGTTTTACAATTGATGAAAAAGTAGCTTTTCCGTCAATATCAATTTGTTTCAAGCGATAATAAACATAATTCCCAGCATTGCCGGTTATATTATCCTGGTAACTATAATTTTTAATTGTATTACTATTGCCGGCACTTTTAATACTAGTCACTTTCTCGAAATCCTGGCCATCTGTACTTCTAAATAATTCAAAACGGTCGCTGTTTAATTCCTGGCTAGTTTGCCAATCCAATATAGCCTTGCCAGCCGCATAGCGTCCGGTAAATGAAGTTAATTGAACCGGAAGCGGGCCGCAATCAGTAACAATGAGTGTATAATCATTGTAATAAATACAATCCGGATTGGAAAGTCCGGCTTGTGAAGTAGATACTGCCAGCCTGTATTTATAACCGTTCATCGATGAATTCACAACACCTAAATCATTTGTAAGTGTGTAACTATTACCAACGTAGGAAGCCTGGGCGCCTGAATTAATATTTGAGAAGGTAGTTCCCCCATCGGTACTCACCTGCCACTTGTACCAGGTGTTGGCCTGTAGGTTATCGGTAACAACATAATTAACGGAAACACTGCTACCCGAACAAACACTATTACCAGCAGGACCGTTTACGGCAATTTGAGACTGACAAACATTAAAGGTGATATCGTCTAAACCTAAATCATTGCCGCCCGCAACCGAAGTTGCATTGATAACTTCCAGATTCATCAAATCAGTTGTGGCGACAAAAGATCCCGAAACCTTCACCCAGGTAGGAGTGTTGGTAAATGGAATAAGGCCGGAATTAGCAATAACAGTTCCGTTTACTCTAAACGAAATGTTAGGTTGCGCCCCGTCTTTTGCATAAATGCTGGTAGCAGGAAGTAAATTAATTACCCAGGCAGAAAACTCATAAGTTGCGCCAATACATACCGGGATCGACTTTATTTTATAAAAGACAGGACTTGATAATGTAGAAGGGGATCCATTAACAGCCATAAAATAACCACCATCACCTGTATGGTCCTTACCTCTCCAGTCACCTTTGATACAATTACCACCATTATTGTCACCAACTGTCTTTAAGATCGAATATCTAAATTCAGGAGTAAGCCCTGAACTAGCCGAAGTGTAATTGTAATCAGAACAAGGAACAGCTGTACCGGCAGTAATACAACCCGATAGTGCATTGCCTATATTTCCGGCAGGGTTATATGTGTTTGAACCGGAAGTTATACAGGCGGCTGCGCCAATATTTTCTGTTATAAACGGGGCACTGAACGTGCCTTTTGCACCTAGTAAATTAGGGCCTTTTACACCATTACATTGTGCATCGGCAGTCTGGTAGCTGCACATAGATATTACAGCCAACATAATTGAGTAGAACTTTTTCATTCCTTTGTGGTTTAAATTTTTAAAAATTGAAGCATGTGGATATGCAAAAGATATGCTGGATTAATAATGGAGGCTTACCATCAAAACAAGGGCTACCATAATGCCACTTAATAAAAATGTTGGATTGTTGACTTTCTAAACGGATATTGGGGTTTCAGATTGGCTTCCCAGATGGAAATGCCACTTTCATAGGTAGAGCAAATTTATACTTCTTTTTTGAATCACCAAATATTTTTTTTAATTGGTCTATAAAAAATGTCTCCTGCGCTCCGGCGATTAATTCGCCTAAACAAAACTGCGGCGATAAATTACATGGGGGTATATTTTTTGAACGAAACCCGACACTCCGGTTAATACTGCCCCAAAAATTTCAACCCATATATAAATTTTATGAGACTCCAAAGTATTGATTGATCAGATAGCATGCATCAACGCTTTCAACACTGCTTTTTTCAGTTTGATTATTTGATACTGTATCAAATGGGTTACCTATATTGACTTATTAAAGGAAGAAAAGGGATCATTGGAATAGCTGGCATGCCGGCCATACTCCCAAAATTCCTCAATCTCAAAAAAATCATTTTTAGATGAAATCATTTTTACAACTCCATATATGAGCACTAAATCCAGGTATAAAAAGAATTGCAGTGTTTAAACTCAAACAAAATTTTGATAAAGTTCATTTGTTTTTTATATTTGTCTATTAAAATTGTAGACTATTAACTGCCTGCACCATTCACATGAAATAGAATACCGGTTTTATGATAGCAATCAGCAGTGGCTTGCCTGCATATTATTTACAAAACTTTGTTGATTGAAGTATAGTTAAAAAGCAAATATTGAGTAAAAAATTTCTGTCAACCTTACTTATTTCAATAAATAAATTTATTTGCCGGACAAAAAAAAACGATCAACTCATCCGGTCAAAATTTTTTACTTTAGCAGTATTGTTAAACGGTTTAAATACCGAATTCCCTCTTTGCCCATGCAGGGCAGTTAAACATTTAAAATATTAAAACAGTATATCAATTAAAATTAAACAATTATGAGCCATCCACTTCATTTCGACACGTTACAATTACACGCGGGCCAGCAAATAGATCCCACTACCAATTCAAGGGCAGTGCCTATTTACCAGACCACTTCTTACGGCTTTAAAAGCAACGAACATGCAGCCAATCTTTTTGGTCTCAAAGAATTTGGTAATATTTATACCCGGATTATGAATCCAACAACGGATGTTTTTGAACAACGTATGGCTGCATTGGAAGGCGGCGTGGCTGCATTGGCAACTGCTTCGGGGCAAGCTGCGCAGTTTTTGGCACTCAATAATATTCTACAGGCAGGTGATAATTTTGTAAGTACTACTTTTTTGTATGGCGGCACCTATAACCAATTCAAAGTTGCCTTTAAAAGGCTGGGTATTGACGTTCGCTTTGCCGATGGTGATAATGTAGAAAGCTTTGTAAAACACATAGATAAAAATACAAAAGCAATTTATTTGGAAACAATCGGTAACCCCAGGTTGAATATTCCGGATTTTGAAAAATTTGCCTCCCTGGCTAAAGAGTATGATCTGCCACTGATTGTTGATAATACTTTTGGGGCGGGCGGCTACCTGTTCCGCCCTTTAGAGCATGGAGCCAATATTGTAGTAGAGTCTGCTACCAAGTGGATTGGAGGCCACGGAACCAGTATTGGAGGCGTTATTGTAGATGGTGGTAATTACAATTGGGGAAATGGTAAATTCCCGCAGTTTACGGAACCAAGTGAAGGTTACCATGGATTAAAATTTTGGGATGTGTTTGGTGAAGGTAATCCGCTTGGACTACCAAACATAGCATTCGTCATCAGGGCAAGGGTAGAAGGGCTCCGTGATTTTGGTTCTTCTCAGAGTCCATTCAATTCTTTCCTTTTATTGCAAGGCCTCGAAACTTTGAGCCTGCGTGTACAGCGCCACGTAGATAATGCGCTGGCATTGGCAGAATGGCTTCAACAACATCCCGCTGTGGACTTTGTAGAGTACCCGGGATTGGCAGACAATCCTTATAATGAGTTAGCAAAAAAATACCTTACCTGGGGATTTGGCGGAGTTCTTAATTTTGGCGTTAAGGGTGGAAAAGAGAATGCAGGCAAATTTATCAATTCACTAAAACTGGTTAGTCACCTCGCCAACGTAGGCGATGCCAAAACTTTGGCGATACATCCTTCTTCTACCACTCATGAACAATTGAGTGCAGACGAACAAATTATAGCCGGGGTATTACCAAACCAGGTACGCATCAGCGTTGGTATCGAACATATTGAAGACATTAAGGCGGATTTTGAACAAGCTTTTACCTCTGTTTTTGAAGGTGAACTGGTTGCATAGATCAAATAAATTTTCACGGGAGTTTCGTTTTACATTTTTCAAATTGTGAGCGAAACTCCCGTTTTATATTAATCTTAAAACAGCGCCTGTCGTTTATTATGATGAGGCTGAAACTTCCATTGGTTTGTGTTTAAATTCTTAATGGCGCCAGCAGGGGAGCAATTAAAAAGAGTTTAAATTCCGCAATGCATTTTCAATAGCTAAGTTGATTCAGAAAGATTAAAAATCAATACCTATTATTCCCTGGCAGAGTATGGCCTCGCAAGATTTTATCGATTTTACTAAAGGTTCAACAAGACCTTTAAAGTATAAAACATATTTTTGCAATCACTTAAACAGTATCACCAGCTACACTTTGTATCCACACAAGCATTGATTACGAAACCGCAACATGGCAAAAACATTTATAAATACCACCCCTTTTACATTAGAGTCCGGCATTACCCTATCCCAATACCATCTTGCTTACACAACTTATGGCAACCTTAATAAAGACAGGGACAATGTGGTGTGGATATTTCATGCACTTACCGCCAACTCTGAACCGGCAGAATGGTGGCCGGGACTAACCGGAGATGGGAAATTATTTAATCCGGCAACGCATTTTATTGTTTGCGTAAATATCCCGGGAAGTTGTTACGGCAGCATTGGGCCATTGGATATTAATCCTGAAACAAAACAACCCTGGTTGTACGATTTCCCTTTCTTTACTACACGTGATATGATTCGGGCTTATCAACCGTTGAAAGCATTTTTAGGAATTCAAAACATTCATATTGGCATTGGCGGATCAATGGGAGGCCATCAGTTATTAGAGTGGGCTATTGAAGAACCAACGCTTTTCAGGCATGTCATTTTACTGGCAACCAATGCGTTTCATTCACCATGGGGAATTGCTTTTAACGCCACCCAACGGCATGCCATTGAATCAGATCCAACATGGAAAGAAAACAATGAAAAAGCCGGAATTCAGGGAATGATGGTTGCAAGGGAAATCGCCTTGTTGTCTTACCGCAATTATCATACTTACGGACTTAGCCAGGCAGAAGAAACAACCGAAAAAACCGCTGATTTTAAAAGTGAATCCTACCAGCAATACCAGGGTCTTAAACTGGCCAGGCGATTTAATGCATTCAGCTATTACGTATTAAGCAAAAGCATGGATGCACACAACGTTGGCCGGTTTAGAGGAGGTGTAGAAAAAGCATTGGAAAAGGTACAGGCAAAAACCCTGGTTGTAAGTATCAGTTCCGATATTTTGTTCCCCCCTGCGGAACAGGAATTTATTTCAAATCAAATACCCGGCGCCAGGTACCAGGCAATTGATTCAAATTATGGACATGATGGGTTTTTATTAGAGTTTGATCAAATCAGCGTCGCTATTAACGAATGGATGAAGTATGATTCGCCTGATACTGATAAGCAACCAAATCAACCAATTGATTAACTGAGAAAGTTATAATTTAAAGAACCGATTATTTCCCGGATGCTTTTCTTCGCAATATATAAAGCGATATCAGGCTTTTAACTATATCCTATACCGTTAAAAGTGCAAAAAGATAAAAATAAAAATCAGGAAAATATTTTTATCTTCATAATCATAAAACCAATCAAAAATGGATACACAAAACCTTATGGGCAATGAGTCAATGCCAGCCTATACACCAAATTCTGATGAAAAAACATTTGCCATATTAGCCCATATCCTTACGATCGTTTCCTCATTTATCGCACCGCTTGTAATTTACCTGTTAAAAAAAGACGAGTCTCCATACGTTGCCGAACATGCTAAAGAGGCGCTGAATTTTCAAATAACCATGTTTGTTCTATACCTCATCTCTTTCATCTTAGTATTTATACTGATCGGAATTTTATTGTTATGGTTATTGTCCATTGCTAACCTGGTACTGGTTATTATTGCCACCATTAAAGCCAGCGAAAATAAAATGTATCGTTATCCATTTAACTTAAGGCTTATCAAATAGTTTTTTTCAATGGTGTAAACCCAAGCCGGTGGGTTTTAAAATAAGACCCCGATGCTGCCAATGACGGCAGGTAACCTCATAACAATGCCCGCCACAAAACTGTGACGGGCAATGTAAGGTAGTAAGGGTATTTATTTTCCTGGAGATTCCAATGCTGCCTGTGCGGCTGCCAACCTTGCGATAGGCACACGGAACGGCGAACAACTAACATAGTTCATTCCTATCCGGTGACAGAATTTAACACTCTCTGCATCACCGCCGTGTTCGCCGCAAATCCCAACTTTCAATTTTGGTTTTGTAATGCGTCCACGTTCTGTACCAAATTTAATGAGTTCCCCTACCCCATCCTGGTCAATCGTCTGGAACGGGTCATCTTCCAGTATCTTCTGATCCAGGTAATTTGGAAGGAACCCACCGATATCGTCCCGGCTGAAACCAAAACTCATTTGTGTCAAATCATTGGTGCCAAAGCTGAAGAAGTCTGCTACGGTCGCCATCTGTTCTGCTTTTAGAGCAGCCCTCGGTATCTCTATCATGGTTCCGTAGAGATAAGGAATTTTTTTCATTTTCGTTTTCTCACATACTTCTTTGTACACCCTGTCTACGATTGCTTTCTGGTGTATCAATTCATTTACAGTACAGGTAACAGGCACCATAATTTCCGGGAAGGCCTTTTTGCCTGATTTCAGGATTTCGGCAGTTGCTTCAAAAATTGCCCGGATCTGCATCTCCGTTATTTCAGGATAGCTAACACCCAGCCTTACCCCACGATGCCCAAGCATTGGATTGTTTTCGTGCAAAGCCAATACCCTTCTTTTTAATATGCTCATGCTGATGCCGAGCTCTTTGCTTAACTGTTGTAGTTTCTCTGTATCGTGCGGTACAAACTCATGTAGCGGAGGATCCAATAAACGCATGGTTACGGGCAGACCATTCATCATAAGCAGCGTAGCTTTAATATCCTTTTTTACATACTTTGCCAATTCATTCAAAGCGCCCCTTCTTTCCTTCTCCGTTTTGCTAACAATCATTTTACGCAACAGGAATAATGGCTCTTCGCTTCCCTCTCCATAAAACATGTGTTCTGTACGGAACAGCCCAATACCTTCAGCCCCAAATTTCAAACCCTGTGCCGCATCACCCGGTGTTTCTGCGTTGGTACGCACTCCCATTACCTTGATTTTATCCACCAGTTTCATCAGGTTTTTGTAGGACTCGTTTTCATCGAGGTCAACATCTACCAATGCCATACTGCCCAGGTAAACAAGCCCCTTGGTGCCATCCAGACTCAGCCAGTCACCTTCCTTGATATAAGTACCATCATTCGCTTTGAAAGATTTTGTTTCGCCGTGAATTTCAATATCGGTGCAACCTACAATACAACATTTACCCCAGCCCCTTGCAACC
>JBBQTL010000249.1:0-8421 GCA_038213285.1 Chitinophagales bacterium | reverse complement strand
TTCAAGCTTTGGGATTGGGGGCGATTGGGACTGGATGGAAAGCCCCGGCCCATCAATATTGAACATGGCAAAAAGAATATTCTTTGGGATCGTACCACTGAATGGACCCGTAAAAACCTGCTGAACCGGGTTGAAAAAGTGGCTGAAGGCGATGGATGGATTGAAGAAAGCACCGGTTTACATGAAAGCGAATTTATAGAAACCCGCAGGCATTGGTTTACAAAAACAACGACACACCATACTAACGGAAACGTTCACGTGATTTGTTTAGTAGAGGGAGATGCTGTTATAGTTGAAAGTCCGGCCAATGCATTTGAGCCTTTTATTGTGCAGTATGCAGAAGTATTTATAGTTCCCGCCGGCGTGGGCGAATACCAAATAAGCCCTTATGGTACAACGGATGGCCGGCAATGCGCAACGCTAAAGGGTTTTGTGCGAATAAAAGCCTGATGGCAGTTATCGTGTTGAATTAGGTAGCTAGTGTACTGCCAATTTTTTTTTGCAACAATGAAGATGAATTTTCAAGCCCCAAAGGGACATAATATCGGCAGACAAAAAATTTTATTCAAGTTTAAAGTCCGCCGCGGCGGACGTGATAAAATTGAAGTGCTATCACGTTCCTACGGAACTTGACTTACTCATAATTTATATAACTACCGATATTTGGTCCCTAACGGGACGAAATACATAACCGGCGAAATACTTGTTTTTTTAAAGTAAATGTTACAAATTTAATTTGTCAATCCACTAGTTCGCAAAAAGGCATGGGGGTATTACGTTAGATGCAAATTACTTTTATGCCTTGATACAAAAAAGTAGCAGAAAAAAATTATGGCTGCCTATTTAAAATTAATCAATAGCAGGTATGTCGCAACATTGGCCTGTCAAAAAAGTTATACTCCTTAATAAAAAATGATTGCAATGAACTTCTATCCCGGGTTTGATATTTATCCAACTACTGCACCCATGGGCTTTACCTATGGACAGGGCGTATTTGGCCCAACTGTTGAAAACCGATCACTGGATGCCATCCGTAAAAGTTTGAGAAATCCTGGCTGCGATGGGCCAGATCCCGTTTATACCATTGCCATGGATATAGGCAAACAGGAACATCAACCATTGTTACAATCATTACACCTGCTGTATGGTGCGGTCACCTACGCAGCCGGACGGCTGGGCGAAGAACCGGTACGCAGCCAGGGGCATATTCATAAGCTTTCTCCAAAATCAGGTTGGTCAACCCCGGAAGTGTACGAAATATGGCAGGGCAAGGCCATCATTTATATGCAGGAAACTGCGGAGGATGATCCGGGCCGTTGCTTTGCGGTAATTGCTCAACCCGGTGAGGTGGTTATTGTTCCGCCAGGATGGGCACATGCAACCATCAGCGCTGATCCCACCGTGCCACTCAGCTTTGGCGCATGGTGCGACCGGGCATACGGGTTTGAGTATGATAAAGTAAGACAACACAATGGACTGGCGTGGTTTCCATTACTTACAAAGGGAGGCGAAATATCATGGCAAAAAAACCCTGCTTACGGAGAAAGCAGGTTGATAGTAAAAACCCCTGAAACGTACCAGCAATTTGAAATAAATGATCAACCCATATATACACAGTTTGAAAGCCAACCTGAAAGGTTTCTGTTTGTGCCACAGCCACAATTGGTAAAGGAGCTATGGGAAAATTTTATTCCTTAAGATAAACACCTGCTCTTTTCAATACTGTACCAGTAAATACACCCGGGGCTGTAGGTGGCCGGATGTATTTTTATACTTCACAATGTTTACCTGTTAATTATCTTTGAGATACCTTTGTAAGCGTTTAAACTATCCAATGGATGATGGCATATTCCACCTCAGTTGTCGCCTTAAAGTAAAGCCATACATTTACCAGGCTTTCATGAAAATCTTTTAAATCTTTAAAATTTGTCAAAAAAAGCCGACGGCATATTCGCCGCTTTCAATTATCCTTTCAATGGGCGTCCCCTACAATTTTGTATCTTTCCGCTATTACTTTTTTACATCATTACCCTTTATGCGGCAAATTGATTTGTCCCATTCGAAGCTTTTATTTATTTTTTTGAATTACCTCACCCGTCAGCTTGTTTTTCAATATCAACTTTTGATCGCCATTGGGCAATACCTCTTCTTTGATAAGATAATATTCGTCGTCATAATCAGTCCCTGTTTGCTGTTCAGCAGTGGTTGTTTCTCCCCGCCAGATATCAAGTTGGATGGGTTCCCATTGTTTTGATTTTGCGGATAATAAAGCGGCATCGAGTATGGCATTCACGATATAGCCATCATAGAATGATTCCAGTGGCGGACGGTTTGTTTCAATAGCATCAAACATATCGGTGAACATATTGGGATAGCCCAGTTCATGGCTCTCATCTCCTACCGGGAAGAGCCACCCGCTATTTATTTCTGCCTTTTCGGCAACATAACCGGTTCCTTTTCCGGTGCTAAACATTTCGAAACCGGTACGTAAAAAATTATTGATCCAAATGGTACCTTCAGTGCCCATCACTTCATCCCGCAAATCCATACCGCCCCTGAATGTCCAGCTTACTTCAAACTGCCCTATGGCGCCATTTGCATATTTCACCAAACCAATAGCATGGTCCTCCGCTTCGATGGGATGCACCTGTGTGGCCGACCAGCACATCACTTCAACAGGCCTTACCGATTTGCCAATGAAGTTCCGGCTAATTTCCACGCAATGACAGGCAAGGTCGATGATAGCACCGCCACCGGATTTTTCTTTATCCCAAAACCAGTCACTGTGCGGCCCCGGGTGTGTTTCCCTCGACTTTGTCCACAGTACCCGTCCTATACTTCCCTGCTGAATGCTGGCGACTGATTTCAAAAACTTGGGAGTATAACAAAGATCTTCCAGGTAGCCACCAAAT
Source organism: Chitinophagales bacterium (assembly GCA_038213285.1). GTDB lineage: Bacteria > Bacteroidota > Bacteroidia > Chitinophagales > Chitinophagaceae > Ferruginibacter. The sequence continues at coordinate 5,509 of JBBQTL010000249.1, read as the reverse complement.
ATGCCGGCAGCTTCCACCAATTGCAACATGCGTTTGGCTTCGGCGGCTGTGCGTCCGAGTGGCTTGGTACACAGTACATGCTTTTTATATTTTGCACAGGCTTCCACCGCAGGTGCATGCAAATGATTTGGTAAGGAGATCAGCACCACTTCTACCTCGGGGTCGTTAATAGCCGCTTCCATGTCATCTGTAAAATGACTCAATTTATAATCTTCCGCAAACCGTTTGGCATTGTCAATGTTTCGGGAGTACACAGAATAAACAATATCTTTTCTTCTTTGCGCATGAAGTGATTCAGCATAAAAGCGAGCGATAAAGCCGGAGCCTAACATGGCTATTTTCATAATTCAACAGTTGTGTGTTAAAAATATTGTTATAGTAAACAAGGGGTAACTGGTGAAGTCTTTTTTTATGAGCCCGGCAATGGTTTTTCAATTAAGCTTCATTGGCAAATATGATTTTGTTATTTTTCTTTTTGATTAGAAGAAAAATTATCACACTTGTACAGCGTTTCAATGGGGAGCAAAAAAACGCACCCATTTATCCGTAGCGCAGTATAGTAAGATGCCCTTACCAGCCGAAGGTCCTCTTTACATATTGTCGGCTCATTTTCCAATCTTCTTTCAATGGATTCGCCGGTGTAAAACCATTGGGAAAAGCTAGTTCTATAGCGGCATTGCCATTGAAAAGTTGTGCCTTCAATGCTTTTGCGATATCACTAAAATTGGTAACCCCCTGCCCTACGTACTCAGACCAATTGCCATCTGCATATTGATCACGGATATGGAGGTAAACGATTTGTTTGCCGTAAGTTTTGATAAAATCTACCGGGTTAACGCCGCCCCGAATTAGCCAATTCAAATCCGGCCCAAGCTTTATTCCTGGAATCCTTTCCATGGTACCCTTCAAATCGTGCATACCGTTTTCTACTTCGTAGGTATGGTTGTGCAGGTTGGCTTCAATTCCATTGTCATCACACACAGCGATGATTTGTTTTAATATTCTTGCCTGTGCATCCAGTTCAGCCGGTGTTTTTAACCGTTTTGCTTCTCCAACCGATATGCCAAATATTTTACCTTTTACCTGGCCTAAGCGGGGCACTACAGTTTTAATGTCGTCCATTATTTTTTTATGCTGACTGGCATCCCACATATTAAACCCAACCCCATAAGAAGAGCCTGATACCGGTACTTTGTGTTTGTTGATATAGCCATTGATCCGGCTAACAGAATCGTCGTAGCGAAGGGTGCTCTCCATAAGCTCCACGCCATCAATACCGGCATAACTAAAATCTGCAAATACAGTTTCCAGGTTGGGCGTGCAATCCCAGTTAGGCGGAAACTTACTGGCGTATACCCATAGGTGCCCATTTACCTTGATCGTTTTCCCCTTACCGTTGGCAGCCAACAGTTTCCCGGCACAGCTTTGGGTTAGCATGGCAGCACCCAATAAGGTACCAGATTGCCGGAGAAATTTTCTGCGTGGGTTGTTGAGGTCTGATAGTTTCATTATTCGTATTTAAAATTTGGAGTATTCCGCTTTATTTTTTTAACCTGGCCGTTTGTTAAACTAATTTCATTTTATTGGCATCCCAGTTTAGTGGCTTGTTTTGTGCGGCGCTGATGTTACAGGCAATAGAAGGGCCTGCTGCTCTCAAACCAAAAACGGAATCTTCTATAATGGGAGTACCCGACCTGATGCCATTGAAAAAAGTGATCATGTGATCAAGGCGGTCATCATACCCGGACGGTGCATTAAATTCGATGGTTTTACCCATTTCGAAGCCGCCTTTTTTATCACCGTATTTTGCAGCATACCATTTTTTAAAATCTTCTTTTTGCCCTGCAGAAAAGCTGTCAAAAGAATCGTATCCGCCGTAGCCCGGTGCTGCACTTCTTTTGAGCGTCATCAGTTTAAAATCATTCCAGCCAATATCCAGTGCACCTTCAGTACCGATCAATTTCATACCGAAGGCACCTTTGCCTTCTCCGCTGGCCAGGTTAATGCGGGTGTACAATTGAAAGGATGGTAATGTAGCTGTTGCAGGATACATCATAAAAGAATTGATGAGGTCATAAGCATCCCTGCCATCTTTCCAATAATTTACTTCGCCCAGGGCGAATATCTTATTGGGCCCAATGGAACCGGTGATGGCGTGAAGGCCGGTCAGCAAATGAACTATCAGGTCACCGGCAGAACCTGTTCCATAATCTTTATAATTACGCCAGCGAAAAAAGCGTTCTGCATCAAATGGCACCTTAGGCGCATTTCCTAAAAATGTATCAAAGTCAACCGTAGCAGGCGATGCATCAGTAGGAATAGAGTATTGCCAGGCACCCATGGCGTCGGTTCTGTCGCAATAAGCTTCCACATAAGCCAATTCGCCAATGGCACCTTTTTCGAAATATTTTTTTGCTTCCAATATAGCCACACTGCTTGCACGCTGGCTGCCTACCTGGAAGACCTTACCTGTTTTTTTATGTGTATCGATAATCGCCTGGCCTTCTTCGATCTTTTGAACCATTGGCTTCTCACAATACACATGCTTGCCGGCCTTCAGTGCGTCAATGGCTATGCGCTGGTGCCAGTGATCCGATGTACAAATGAGCACCGCATCGATATCCTTCTTAGCCAGCAATTCCCGGTAATCCCTGGTGGTGAATATTTGTTTACCCCATTTTTCTTTCGCCCGGTCAAGCCGACCGGTATACAGATCGCAGACAGCTACCAGTCCCACACCATCTACCTTCAGCGCCGTATCGGTATCATAATGACCGATGATACCGCTACCGATTAGCCCGATTCGAATTTTATCGACGGAGCTGACCCTGGTTGTTGGAATGAGCTGCTGCCGTATGGCAGTTGGTGCGGCAGCGGCCTGTGCTCCCAGGGATAGGGCCGCAGCAGACCCACCTAAATTCCTCAAAAATTTTCTTCTTGAATGTTGCATAGCAATCGTTTTTATTTGGTTAAGTTATTGTGTTTTCCCCTTCGCTGGTTCTTGTTAGAAACTTATCTGGTGTATTGAGAATTTAATTATGAAGCATTTACTTCTGAAAAGAAAAGGCATTCAAATTGTGATTTGTTAATGCGTCAATTTGTCCCGTTAGGGACAGAATATCGGTAGTAATAAAATACAATATTGTCCTAAGTCCGCCGCGGCGGACGTGATACATAATTTCAAGAGACCTCTTATATCACTTCCGCCGCGGCGGACTTTATTGAAATATAATGCTATTAAGCTACCGATATTTAGTCCCCTATGGGACTTTAAAACACCTTCGAACTACCTGTTTTTATGTATCAGGAACGGTTATGATAACCCAAAAAATGTAACATAGTTTATTTGTCAATACACTAGTCGTTCCGGTAAATCAAGCCTTCTCCCAATCCAAATATTTTGTAAGGTACTTCATGTTGCCTGCATTCCACTTCGAAGATCGCCGGATCTTCCGTATTGAATTCAAAGAGGTCATAGTGATGCGGTATCAACAGCTTTGCCCCGATCGCCTTTCCTAAGGAGGCTGCTTCCCGGGGATCTAAATTACCTGCTACCCTTCTCTCTGGCTTATCGCCATTGATGGGCAGTAACGCAATATCTAGCTGGTAAGGCGCTAAAATCCCGGCTAGTCCGTCAAACAAGATGGTATCTCCCGAATGATAGACTGAGTACCCTCCAAACTGCACAATATACCCCATAAATTTACATTCTCCCTTTTCATTTTTCTCCACCGCATTGTGTGCTGATGGCACTCCTGTTATTAAAAAGCCTGCCACTTCAACTTTAATACCTTCGTTTAATCCAACCAGGAAGTCTTTGTCACAATGCACCCGTTGTACCACAAAATCTCTGTTAGCCTCCGGGATGATGAATTGTATTCCTTTGTTATTTTTTAAAATTGGAACCAGGGTATCAGCATCCAGGTGATCGGTATGATTGTGACTGGAGGTAACGATGTCAATACAATCAAGCATGGATGGATCAATTACCAATTCACTCATCCTCGTATGCGGCTTATCTGTATGCTGGTATTTAATGCTGAGCGAATCTGACAGGTAGGGATCGAACAATAAACATTTTTCCTTCCATTTTAAAAGAAACCCACTCTGACCCAACCACCATATTTTAAATGCACCATCGCTGTTGAACGATCGAATGTCATTCAACAGTTGTACATCTTTTTGTATTGGCTGGATAAGTTTCATTATTTATCGCATTGATCTTGCTGCTTCGCACATATTGGTAATCTTTTGTTTAGTGGCCCACCGCGCTGTTTGCGACATGCCACAATCTGATGCCACGGCGAGCTTTTCGGCTGGGATATACTGCAGGCATTTTGAAATCCTTTCACGGATATCTTCCACGGTTTCAATATAATAACTTTTCACGTCAATTACACCAACAGCTACATCCATTTTTTCGGCGAAGCGTTCCAGCAGGTGAATTTCAGCAAAATTAAGGATGGTCATTTCGGAGTGCAGTTCATCTACTTTCAGATCAAGAAAATCTGGCAGCATTGGAGCGATTGTTTTTTTGCCCACCGATCTTCCTTTAAAATTTCCAAAACAAAGATGTGTGCCGATCCTCGTTTTGCCAACAATATTATTAACCGTCCTGTTGAAAATATCAACAAATCGTTTGGTGTCTTCCTTGTATGCGTAACATGACATGGACGGTTCATCAATACAAATTTCCGATACGCCCGCTGCCACCAGGTCATCTAATTCCTTTGCAATAAACGGTAACAAAGCTTCCGTGATGTCCCAGCGGTCTTTATATATTCCGCCTGGTAAAAGCCTGCCGGAAAGTGTATAAGGGCCGGGTATGGAAACTTTCAGCAATTGACCGTTCGGTGCAAGTCTTTTTAACCTTGTGTACTCTTCCACCACTCCCAAACCCTTTGGGGCCGTAATGGCTTCAACTACGGAATGCTTACCTCGCTGGTCATGGGCAGGCGGACCAAATTTCCTTGTTTCCTGGTGATTGGGAACAATGCCCTTTAAAAATCCGTAAAAAGACAGGTTGAAATCAAGCCTGGTTTGTTCACCATCCGAAATCACATCCAGGCCCGCTGCTACCTGGTCGTGGATCGCATTTACAACTGCATCTTCAATCATTTCATTGATATCGGACGGGCCAAATTTTTCCAGGTTACTGACGGCAAATTCGAGCCAGCCGGGAAATGGCCAAGAACCTACGACTGTTGTTTTAATTGGTATGGGTTGCATTGCTAGGCTGTTTGTGGTGATGAAATATTTTTTTCAAAACTGAAAATCCTGGCAGGATTTTCTATAAAAAGTTTATCAAGGTAATCATTTAAATTCCTGTTATTGATTTCGTCTTTAAAGGTTGTGAGCAGGTAATCGAGGCCGGGTTTGCCACCATAGGATTTCCAGTAAGCACTTCTTGCAGCATCCATACCCACGGTGATTTGATTTGGAAACATTGGTAATAATTTTTCCAAATATTGGTAGGTATAATTAGGTGATTCAGGCTTCCAGCGAAACG
>JBBQTL010000248.1:0-8457 GCA_038213285.1 Chitinophagales bacterium | reverse complement strand
GCTATATATACTGTTGAAGATGATGGTAAAAATTTTGGAGGTAAAGATTGGTATGCACACGTTTTAAAAATTACAGGAATTCCACCCAACCATAAAGTGGTGACAGCAACAGATTTTGAAGAATATGATTTTCGGGCAATGATACCCAAAAAGTTATTACGCCGCTATATGTGTGGTATTACTGCAATCGACTCGAACCTCTATGTTTGTTTGTACGATTACGATTGGAATGTGCCATCAAAGCCAGTTAATTTTGATACGCTTTACAGGCGAATAAAAGAATTTAACCCATGGCATGATTTGGACTCAACTTTAGCCAATGATATGGGTTTTATTGACGGATTCTCCAAATTAGGTGGTGTTGCCGGAATCATACAATCGAATGATTTTGGTAAAACGTGGACGAATATACCTGGTGATACAACACCTGCTTTTTTTGGTTCAAAATTCGGAGCTCCGGCATTTTTAACATTTGGGAAGGGCAATACCGAAACACCTAAAGAACTAGGTCCATACGTTTATGCCATTTCAAATGATGGAAGCTGGGAAACAGGAGACAATGTGCGAATGGGGCGGGTACATAGGGATAGTATTTTAACACGAAATGCCTGGCATTTTTTTGCAGGACTCAATTCTGCCAAGCAACCAAAATGGATTGCAAATGAAAATGAATCAAAACCAGTATTTACGGATATTGATCATGTAGGCCATCCTACCATCACATATAACAAAGCATTAAAAAGATATTTTTTGTTGATATACAGCGATGTTTATCCACACAAAGAAAATGCCACTAAAAAAGAATTTAAACAATGGGACTATGAATCTGAATTACAGATGTATGAGAGCATAAATCCCTGGGGTCCATGGTTTCTTTTTCATGCAGAAAAACCATGGGGAGGAAAAGATCATTCAGCCTATTTAGGACAACTACCTTCAAAATGGATTAGTAACAATGGTCTATCTGGCACTATTATTTTTGCAGGTGATTACACACATCGCAAGGGGGAGTATTACGGGTTTATGACTCAGCCATTTAAATTATTTTTAAAATAATTAATAGGATTAGGTAGAATAAGCGCAAATGGTTTTTAATACAAGGTATAAGTAAATGAAAGTATCCTAGAAATGTACCCCAGCGGCAGGATGTTTTTTCTGGTGCTATAAATATGTAGTAAAATAACATTGCTCCCTTTTGTAATTAATTAAAAAATGTTTTTTTATAATCCCGTTAATAGAAAATATTATGAGGAAAAATTGGTTTATTTATTTTGCAGTTAGCTTTTCTTATGGCCTTGTTAGTGCATCTGTGACAATTGCCCAGCCTGTATTGTACCCTGCACCGTCGGGCTTATCGCCTTCGGAACAATACAGTGTAAAAGTAAACGGTAAGAATGCATTTGTATATGCTTCACCTATACCGGCGGCTTATTGCAGCTTTGATATGAATAGCGTAGTGGAAATAACCATCAAAGCAAACCGCGATATAAAATGGGTGGACATACGGCCCTTGGCATTGGGCATCAAACCAATATTTAAAGACAGTACTATCCATTTTAAATTATCAAAACCTGCACAGTTAAGCATCGAATTAAATGGCAGTATCAAAATGCCGTTGTTCATTTTTGCCAACGCACCCGAAAAAAACAAACCCAATAAAAACGATACCAACGTATTGTTTTTTGAAGCAGGTAAAATTCATTATCCCGGCATCATTAATTTACAAAGTAACCAAACCTTGTATGTAGAAGGTGGTGCTGTGGTAGTGGGGGTTGTAAAAGCCAGTCATGCAAAACATATTCGCATTGGAGGCAGGGGAATTTTAGATGGTACTTTTAATTTTCGGTTTAATGATTCCCTTATCAAAACAAAAAATATTGATGCAATTAATGCCAATAAAAGTACTGGTAAGTACCAGCGTTTTTTGGAATTCACTAATTGTGATGATGTAAAAATCGAAGGTATCACTTTGCACAACAGTACCAGTTGGCAGGTGGTGCCGCTGCAATCAAAAAATGTGGAGATAAACAATATTAAAATCATTAGCGACCAGGCAAGCGATGATGGTATAGATGTGGTACACAGCAAAAATGTACACATCCACCATTGTTTTATTCGCACCAAGGATGATTGCATTGCTATTAAAGCATACATAGCAAACCCGCCGGGGCCTGATGTTGACAGCATATTAATTGACCAATGTGTTTTCTGGAATGCCCTGTGGGGCAATGGTTTTGAAATTGGTTTTGAACTCAACAGTGCAGCAGTAAAAAATATTACGTTCAAAAATTCTGACATTATCCATATAGAAGCAGGTGCTGCATTCAGCATACACAATGCGGGTGCAGCCACGGTAAGTAATGTTTTGTTTGATAATATCAGGGTAGAAGATGCAAGGCAAAAGTTATTTGACCTGGCAATTTTTAGGTCGCAGTATTCTGTGGATGGTACCCGTGATACTGCAGTGCGACGAAAGCTATATTTAAACGGCGCATGGGATGGTGTATTGATGATTCCTGCAGAAGAGCGGGCTGCACATGCAATTCACCGGGGTAAGATAAAAGATGTAGTATTTAGGAATATAAAAATTGTTGATGGATTATTTCCTTACTCTGTTTTCTACGGTTATGATGCTTACAAAAATGTAAGCAATGTATTGATTGAAAATTTACAAGTGCATGGTAAGCGAATTACAAATCTGAGGGATGCAAAATTGTACCTGGAAAATGCCAGTAATATTTTGGTGGAATAAAAATTAGCAACTTACTCATGCTGGCAGCCCGGGCCGGTGAGCACATGGGCTACTTTCAGCGTTATAAGAAATACTATAAATCATTTTTAAACAACTCTTCACTTATGCGTATTTGTTTTTTTAAAAATTATAACCGCCTGTTTATTTTACTTTTTCTTTTCGGTTTAAAGCAGCAATGCTTTGCACAAAATGAAAAATTAATTTACCATGATATTAAAACAGATGCAGCAGGAAAAATTATTCCCTGGTTTGCAGATGAGCCGGGCAAGGCATACAGCCATGCAATACAATCGGTATGGCATTTTTGGGATACCATGCGTATTGATATGAATGGTTTACCCTACTACATGAACCACCAGGTATGGAACCCGGGTGTAAATGATCCACGAGGTATTGGCGGCGACCAGTTTGCCATGGCACTGTCTTCCTGGCAACTGCTCTATCAATATACCGGTGATGAACGCATTAAAGAGAACATGAAATTTATTGCAGACTATTACATCACACATAGTTTTTCTTCAGCAACATCTAAATGGGCAAACATTCCTTACCCATATAACACGCTGCTTTACTCCGGGATATACGATGGAGATATGGTAATTGGAAAAGGTTTTACACAGCCAGATAAAGCAGGTTCTTTTGGCTGGGAATTGTTTAAGCTGCACCAAATGGTGGGCAGTAAAAGCCATGGGCAAACACCTGCTGGCATTTATCTGGATGCTGTGGTAAAAATTGCCAATACCCTTGCTTCACATACTGTTGCTGGTAATTACAATCAATCTCCCTTGCCCTTTAAAGTAAATGCGGTAACCGGCGTTATCGGTAGCCTAAGTGGTAATAACGGAACAGGCAAAGCGGTACAACTAAGTAACTATACTACTAACTGGACGGGTACAATGGAATTGTTTTTAGCATTGATAAAAATGAAAAAAGGCAATGCCAAAAAGTATCAACAGGCATTTGATATTATGCTGGCCTGGATGAAAAAATATCCTTTGCAAAACAACCGTTGGGGACCTTTTTTTGAAGACATACCCGGCTGGAGTGATACCCAGATTAATGCGGTAACATTCGCACAATTTATGATGAACCACCAGGAATATTTTCCTGAATGGAAAAAACAGGTGCCACATATTTTTACCTGGGTATATGCTACCGTAGGAAATAAGAAGTGGGAGAAATATGGCGTCACGGTTGTAAATGAGCAAACAGCTTATCAAACACCCGGCAACAGCCATACAGCAAGGCAAGCCGCTGCAGAGCTGCAATACACAGCACTTACAGGCGACAGCAGCTACAAGCAAAATGCTATCCGTGCTTTAAACTGGGCTACTTACATGGTGGATGTGGATGGTAAAAACAGGTATCCGCAAGATGAGAACTGGCTAACTGATGGCTATGGAGATTATGTGCGACATTACCTGCGTGCCTTTGCCGCAATGCCTGCATTGGCGCCTGCTGATGAAGACCATATTTTATCATCCACCTCCATCATTCAATTTGCGGAATATAAAAACAGCCCTTATAAAAAATTTCTTTTTGGGGAGCAGCCCAAAGGTATTGTAACCGTCAGGTACACTGCATCAGATGAAAAAGGGCAGGAAGTAATAAGGCTGACCAACAAGCCATCCAACATTTTATTTAATACCAGGCCAGTAAAGGAAATGGTGAACGATACAGCGTCAGAAGGCTTTCGCTGGAAGCCATTGGCCACTGGTGGTTTATTATTTATTAATAGAATAAATGCTAATGAGATTGTAGTAATGGAATAATGTAGACAAAAAATAAAAAGAAATGGCGAAGTGTAACATCTTGATTACAGAAATGTATTGCCACAATCACAAAGCGCAGGGTTTAAAAATTTTGTATTGAATATGAACCTGCAATAAATGAGCCGTTTACTTATTTTCAAAAAAGCCACGCTTTATTCAATAGCTATTTTTAATCTTTCATCAGCAAAATAAAAACACAAGTCATGAAAAAGAATTGGTTAAAATTAATAAATTTCACCTTTTGGATGCTTCTATCATTCAATGCAATTTCTCAATCATCTGTTTATAATATTGTTGACTTTGGTGCAAAAGCCGATGGCATAACAATTAATACAATAGCTATCAATAAAGCCATTGAAAAATGCAATAAAAATGGTGGTGGTTCAGTAATCATTCCTGCCGGTCATTTTGTTTCAGGCACCCTTATATTACTTTCAAATGTGGAACTGTATTTATCACCAGGGGCAACCTTGGTGGGTAGTAAAGACACTGCGGATTATCTGCTAAACAACGATATATTGATGCCAGGCGAAGGTTATAACAGGTATGGTCTCATTTATGTAAACAACGCCCATGATGTATCAATAGCTGGTAAAGGTACCATTGATGGAACAGGCAATTACTTTATGTACAATCCTTATCAATACAAATACAGGAGCGGCGATTTTGATGCAAAGGTTACCCGGCAAGGTAATGAATATATGAAACCCGGAACGGTCATTGAAGATGGGCCTGTTACCTATCCATTTCGTCCGGGATTATTGATAACGATAACAAATTGCAATGATGTTTCTGTTACCGATATTACCCTTAAAGATTCTCCTGAATGGACTATCCGAATCGGCTTTTGTGATGGAGTGAAAGTGAGGGGTATCACCATCAACAATAATCCATTGGTTCCTAATAATGATGGCATTCATTGCACCGTGTCAAGAAATATTACTATTTCCGATTGTAATATAAGCGCCGGTGATGATGCCATTATTGTAAGTGGTTTTGGCACTGATGTTCGTACAGGTAATGATTTTGAATACGGCAATAAAACAGGTGTTGCAGAAAATGTAGTGGTAACCAATTGTGTTTTGTCGTCCCGTTCTGCATGCATTCGTATTGGCTATGGTGAACGTCCCATCAGGAACCTGGTGTTTAGTAATCTGGTGATGTACGCATCCAACAGGGGTATTGGTATTTTTGCAAGAGAAGAAAGCAGTATTGATCATATTATTTTTTCAAACATTATCATTAATAACCGCCTCCATTCCGGCCATTGGTGGGGCAAAGGTGAACCAATCCACATTTCTGCAGTAAAGAGTAAAGAAGGTGGTAAGGCGGGTACAATAAATGATATACAATTCTCTGGCATTAACGCCGTAAGTGAAACGGGTATTGTTATACAAGGCAGTCCCGAAAGTATCATAACCAATATCGGCTTCGATCATGTAAAGCTGCAAATCAACAGGGGGAAATATACGGATACCTACGGTGGTAATTTTGATTTCAGGCCTGCCTATCCTTTAAGTGCGGCATTATATAAGCATGATATACCCGGTGTGTATGTACAATATGCTGACCAGCTTAAGTTTGCTGATTTTAATTTGTCATGGGGTGATGACTTACCTGCATATTTTACTTATGGCCTGTGGGCGGATCATTATAAAAATCTCAGCCTTCAAAATTCTTTTTTATCTCCGGCACATGCAAACAAAAAGTTAAGCGCCATTCAATTATCCAATGGTACAAAACCTGTAATTTGGAATTGCAGTACGGCTAAAGGAATTCAACTATTACAAAGCACATTTAAATAATGAATTCAGTTTTCGCAATGCAAATGAAATTAAGGCCTGTATTATTGATTCTTTTTATGCCTTTTTTATTAATACTACAAAACCCCTATAGCCTCCGTATAATTATATTGCCGATCCATTAGCACATCAATGAAAAGTCGTTAAAATGTAGGTGTATGTATTAACAGATGAGAAACCTGGTTATTTTGCCCGGATACTAAACAAGCTTCGTCCAAGTAATAAGTACGCCTACTATCTTAACTATTTTTTGTTAGCCTCCGTAGGTACTCCACTAATCTTTATCATTCTTGCAAAAGTAAAATCAATATTTTTAGGCAAAATAATTTCTACACCTACTGCTGTTTTTTTAAAATGAAGCGGAATGCATTTCTTACCTGCTAATACAACTGATTTGACATTTTTAAGACTATTACCTTTTAGGAGGATGCTATTGGTTGTGGGCTTTTGTAGCAAAAAAACATAGCCGTCGTCATTCTTTTGGGTAAACCGAAGAGCTGTTCCATCTTGTAATGCATCGGCTGTTTTTTTCCAGGGATGGGTATCATAAATGCCTTCGCTGTTTTCCTGCATCCAGTTCCCTAAATCTTTCAAACGACTTAGTTGGTTCGCCGGGATATTGCCTGCTGCATCCGGCCCGATATTTAATAACAGGTTCCCATTTTTACTCACAATATCTATCAACAAATTAATTAATGCCTGCGATGATAATAACTGCTTATCAGTTTCCGTTTGATTGTACCCAAACGAAAACCCAATACCACGGCAGGTTTCCCATTTTTTAAAACCATTGCTGTCTGGCACAGCATATTCTGGTGTTGTAAAATTATACAGGGTAGGGTATTGGTTCCGACGGTCGTTTACAACAGCGTGATGGTTGGTATTAAACAAATGGGTAAAAACAGACAACAGCTTTTCTCCCTTCGGATAATTAACATCGTTCCATAAAACGTCAGGCTGGTAACGGTTAATTATTTCATGAAGATGTGCATCGGCATAATCGCTGTATGCTTCCGTTGCTGGCATACTCTCAAATAATTCTGGGCATAAATTGGTAATTGGTTTTGTTGTAAAACTCCAATCTAATCCCCCGGAATAATATACACCCATCTTTATATTCTTTGCTCTTACTGCCTTGGCTAAGCTGCCAATAAAATCTTTGCTGCTGCTTATTTGATTGGATTGTAAAAATGGGTGCTGCACTTTTGATGGATACATTAAATATCCATCGTGGTGTTTGGCAGTGATCACTACATACTTTGCACCAGTGGCCTTTATAATATCAGCCCAGTTACCTGCATTCCAGTTGCTGGTTTTTTGCTGCAGGCTGTCTTTAAAATTATAATAGTCAAACCCTGCACTGTATTTGTTGGTATGATAAATTTGTGTGGGGCTGCCAGTTATGCGTAAGCTGTTTAAGTACCACTCTGCGTATGGATTATTTGTATAGAACGCCTTCCAGTTGGTAACGGTATCTGGTGTGCCATACAGTGTAGACCACGCTGGTACTGAGTACAAGCCCCAATGAATAAAAATACCCAGCTTGGCATTGCCAAACCATCTTGGTGTTTGTCTTTTAGATAAGCTGGCTTCCGTTGCTTTATACAAAACTGGTTTGCTCTTTTGTGCAAACACATCACCAGCAAAGATGATGAAGAGAAAAAGTAAAACCTTTTTTGGATGCATGTACGATTGAGTTACTTTATTTTAAAAATTAAAATCAATATTAAATCTGCACAAGTATCCAATCCATCCACACGCCAATTAATAGCTTTACATTTTGTTGCTGTTTACGCTTATCACCCACACCCCATGTCCCTCAACACCAATTTCAGCAACGGCTGAAATCAATTGTTGTTTGCCTGTCCATAAGTCAGTAAATTTTTTCCCATTCGAAATATTCAGTTTTTGCCAGTCTATTTTTTTTGTAACCGGTAAATCGCTTCGGTTAAAGAAACAAAGTGCAACTTCTCCATTGCTCAGTTCTTTTCTAAAAATTTGAAACCTGCCTTCATCAATTATTCTCTCTGCCTGTTTGCCGAGGGCATCCTGGTTGAGGGCAATGATGGCTTTGTTGGTCAAAATGCTTTTGGTACTATCCGTCATTTTTCTCAAATCATTTCCGGCCATT
>JBBQTL010000247.1:0-8540 GCA_038213285.1 Chitinophagales bacterium | reverse complement strand
ATACAGGTAGAACATTGTGTTACGGAAGAAGTAGTGAATTTCGATCTTATTAAGGAACAGATAAAAATAGCGGCCGGGCATAAGGTAAGCGGTAAAAATTATTATCCCCAAATGCACGCCATCGAATGCAGGATCAATGCGGAAGATCCCTACAACGATTTCAGGCCAAGTCCCGGGAAAATAACGGTGTTGCATACACCTGGTGGACATGGTGTACGGGTAGACAGCCATGTGTATGCCGGTTACGTGATTCCGCCTTACTATGATAGTATGATCGGGAAATTAATTACCGTAGCACAAACCCGTGAGGAAGCCATTGATACCATGCACAGGGCATTGAGCGAATATGTAATTGAAGGGATTAAAACAACCATACCCTTCCACCTGCAACTGATGAAGAACGAAGATTTCAGAGCCGGAAATTTTACTACCAAATTTATGGAGTCATTTAAAATGGAATAAGATAGTTCAGTTAAGGTAAAAATATTTGTAAAAAGCCGGCAATGGAAAACAACCATGCCGGTTTTTTTATTGTTGCCATCAGTGTTCGTATTTGTTGGCTATGTATTGGCTGTATCGTTGGCTTCCTTATATTTCTCTCATTTCAATAAAACGGATTCGTTGCAATGGTATTATCTTTTATTTTTGCGTCGTTACTAAGTTTGTTCAAAGGTTAATTAAAGCAGGTACATGATTGATTTTTCAACAATCGCCATAAAAAAAATGGCCATTCATTTCGTAGGAAACAAGGGCAGGGAAGAAGGCGTATATATTTCAAAAGAAGTGTTCAGTTCCTTCAATGAAGATGAGGAAGATAGTTTTCTGAAATACTTTATAGAGCCATTCAGAAAGGTAGCGGAATTTTATAATTTTTATCATCCAACAGAAATTGAACTGAATGAAGTAAAGCGTTTTGCAACAACACTGTTTAATGAAACCGGCAGCTTTAAAGAAGTGTCAGAAAAGATAGCTCTTACGTTGTATGATAAATCAGATCATCCCAATATCAATGGAGGCGAACTATTTATAACATCATTTAGCGGTTGTACCTTTAATGGTGAAACCGTGGATGCGATTGGTATTTATAAGTCAGAAATAAAAAACACATTTATAAAGCTGCAAAAAGAAGGCGGCTCCTACGATTACGAGCTGGATTCCGGTATCAATATCAATGAAATTGACAAAGGCTGTATTATCTTAAATACAAAACAGGAAAATGATTTTATTGTAACTGTTCTGGATAATATCAATAAATCGAAAGAAGCCAAATACTGGATGGATGATTTTCTAAAACTCATCAGTTGCCAGGATAGCTTCCATTTTACAAAGGATTACCTGGATGTGGCAAAGAAATTTGTAACAGAGCGAATGCCCGAAGTATTTGACGTTTCCAAAGCCGACAAGATTGATTACCTAAATAAGTCGATCGGCTACTTTAAGAAAAATGATCATTTTGCAGAAGAAGATTTTTTGCAGGATGTATTTCAGCATGCAGAAGTAATCGATCATTTCAACCAGTTTAAAGAGAAACATTCCAATCAAAATCATATCGTACTCGACAATGATTTTGACATTTCAAACCAGGCGGTAAAAAAGCAGGCAAAAGTGTTTAAAAGCATTTTGAAGTTAGACAGGAATTTTCACATTTATATCCATGGCAGCAAGGAGCTTATAGAAAAAGGGACGGATACGGATGGACGAAAATATTACAAGATTTATTATGAACTGGAAACATAGGGGAAGGTGGAAGGTTGATGGTTGATGGTAAAGGATGGAAGGCAAAAGGCTGAGGGTAAGAACAAAGGCAGAATGCTAACTGCAAAAGGAAGAAGGTAATTTACAAAGAGTAAACTCCAAATAATTATATGAAAAAAATAAACTGGGGCATTATTGGTTGCGGTGATGTTACGGAGGTAAAAAGCGGTCCTGCATTTAATAAAGTAAGCAATTCATCTCTTGTGGCGGTGATGCGTAGGGATGGAGCTAAGGTCAGGGACTATGCCCGACGGCACAATGTTCCAAAATGGTATGATGATGCCAGCCAGCTCATCAACGATCCGGATGTAAATGCAATCTATATTGCCACTCCTCCATCTACCCACGAGTACTACACGCTGGCAGCAATTGATGCCGGCAAACCTGTGTATGTAGAAAAACCAATGACACTGAATTATGAATCGGCTTTGAATATGATCCGTTATGCAGATTTAAAAGGTGTAAAACTTTCTGTGGCACATTATCGCCGGGCGCAACCACTATTTGGTAAAATAAAGCAATTACTGGAAGAAAATGCGATAGGGGATGTTCGTTTTGCAAGGCTTGATTTTTTCAAAATGGCCTTCTCACAAAAAGAATTGCATGAGCCTAAAACAGCATGGCGGGTTGATCCCGCTATTTCCGGTGGAGGCTTATTCCACGATCTGGCGCCCCACCAGCTCGACCTGATGTATTATTTTTTTGGCCCGGTTGAAAAGGTGAACGGAATAACCGTCGCCCAGGTTGATGGAGCTAAAGTCGATGATATGGTAGCAGGTAATTTACTATTTGAAAACGGCGTTGCATTTAGTGGTGCCTGGTGTTTTAATGCAGCTCCCGGGCTTGAAAGGGATGGTTGTGAAATATTCGGCGCCAGCGGTAAAATCTCATTTAGTGTTTTTGAAACAGTTCCAATTACACTAATTTCTAAGGGTAAAACAGAACATTTTTCATTCGACCCATTGCCACATGTACAGCATCCAATGATAGACAATGTAGTGCAATATTTTCTTGGCAAGGGGCCAAATCCATGCAGCGGTGCAGACGGTGCGGAAATAATGAGGCTGATTGATGAGATAACGAAAAAGTAAATTGGAAGCGGGTGATTCTTTATATAAACCCTCGTCAATTTTCTGCTGTATCAAACCAATTGCATGGACAATAGACAACCGGTGGGTTTAAAAAAAAGAAAGTTGAACTGCCTTAAATAAGATAGGTTAGGCCGTTGGCTGAATGAACGGCACCTGCTGTTTTTGGCGTCTTTAGCTTTGCTAGTTACACAAAAAAACTTACCCAAAAATATGATTGTTATCATTGTTTAGTATAAATTATGTCTGCAACTTTATAAAACAAAACGCAACTATTGACGGGGAAAAGCCGGTTAACACCAAAAGGCAAACAGCGAAATTTTAAAAAGCGCTTATTCAATTTCCTGAAGTAGCTGTAGATTTAGCAGGTTAATATATTGATTTATTAAAAGCTGTTATCACTTACCATTTGAGTAATGTAATGCAACCAATTAATTTATGCAAAAATGATATAGCAGCGGGTATGTTAGCCTTGAACGATTAAAGCCTTTGAAACCCATCATGAGGGGTCTGTATAAAAGATGAATCAGGCCAGTTAAGTTGGAGTTCAAAAAATGAAAAAGCTTCCTGTACGGAAGCTTTTTCATTTTAAATAATGACAAGTACGTCACGTGAAATTAAATAATGACGCTATTTTAATTATCCTTGTTATTTCTTGCATCTATATCTTCCCTCTATTATTTCCAGCCCTGATTTTAAATTATCGGCAAACAATTTTAATTGCCACCACAGCCTGTATACCCGCAAATAATTGTAAATTTTTCTCGTTAGTATAACAAAGGCCATTCAATTTTCAACAGGCTTACAAATATGGATTATGAATAAATTGTGGAGTATCGGGATGATCGTTTTACTTATTGGGTGTAATAAGGAAACGATTCCGTTAACTGCGGAAAAGAGGACAGATACAGAAATAATTAGTTCAGGGTATACTAAATTTACTATTCTGAAGGGCAATCATTTCTGCGATAAAACTGCCGTTGCATCATTTGCCGACAGCTTGTTACACTTTAAAGCAAAATTTGACAGTACAGCCATATATCAGGCAGTGAATCCGGATAATCAATATGACATCAATAAATTGTATGGATTTTCGGAAGGAACCGACCACCATCAGAATAGCGCAAGAATTGGATGGTCATGGAATAAAAACAAACTGAGATTGTATGCTTACGTTTATTGTAACAGCCTCAGAATTTTTAAGGAAATCACTTCGGTGGAAATTGGTGAAGAAATAAGGTGCAGCATTCAGGTGCGCCATCACCAATACATTTTCCGGGTGAACAATGCATCCCAGGCATTGGAAAGGGGACCATCTGCACCACTGGCAGAAGGCTATTGGTTGTTTCCTTATTTTGGAGGCGATGAAGTGGCGCCACACCAGATAATCATTTATTTAATGAATTTGCAAAAATAATCAGGCGAAAAAATACCAGGTTTTCCTGGAGAAATCAGCATTCTTACTTTAGTCCCTGTAGTTCAACGCTGGCTTGATATCTCCCAGCAGTGCCTTGTATTGGTAAGCCCCTTTGTCCTTAATAAACTCTTCTTTTGCCTTCTTTATCAATGCAGGTGTCGTAAATAAATCGATGGCGGTTAAAGCCATTGTTTTGGCGCCCACCATCATTCCTTTGGTACCAATTTCGGTGCCTCCGCAGGCTACTGCCTGCCAGCTATGTGCCGGTGTGCCCGGTATCCAGGTGGCTGCCCGCATGCCCACCGTTGGTACTGCATAACTTACATCCCCCACATCTGTTGATCCCCCGCCGGAACTTTCTTCTGTCTTCAACGGCTTAACATTGGCGGCAGTTGCAATGGCTGGTGGGGTAAAGTTGAAACTGGTTTGCAGTTTTTTACCAAAATTAATTTCTGCTTCAGTAAGTTTTACACCACCTGTTTTTTCAAGGTTTAGTTGCATGGCTTCTGCAAGGGTTCTGTTCAATAACAGGTCATGCGTACCGCCAATAATTTCATAATCCACTGTTGTTTCTGTTCCCATGGCCGCACCGTTTGCGGCCTTCATTACCCGGTCAAATATTTTCACCACGTCTTCCCTTTTCGGATGACGCACATAATAATAAACTTCCGCAAAATCGGGTACCACATTCGGCGCTTTGCCACCATTGGTGATTACATAATGTATACGGGTTTCCTGGGGAATATGTTCCCGCATCATATTGACCATATTATTCATAGCTTCCACGGCATCCAATGCACTCCTTCCTTTTTCAGGTGCCGCCGCTGCATGAGCCGACAATCCATGAAAGCGGAACTTGGCTGATTTATTGGCAAGGGCACTTACCATCGTAACTGCGTTGGCATCTCCCGGGTGCCAGTGGATAGCAACATCCACATCATTGAAAAGGCCTGCTCTTACCATAAATACTTTTCCTGATCCCCCTTCTTCTGCCGGGCAACCATACACACGGATGGTGCCACTCAGTTTCTTTTGTTCCATCAGCTTTTTAATTTCAATGCCTGCCGCTACAGATGCGGTTCCAAACAAGTGATGGCCACAGGCATGCCCTGCTGTTTTATTGGGTATTATTTTTTTCTCCGGTATTGCTTCCTGCGCCAGCCCGGGTAAAGCATCGAATTCAGCCAAAATAGCAATTACCGGTTGTCCGCTTCCATAAGACGCCGTAAATGCAGTGGGCATTTCAGCCACTCCTTTCTGCACAATAAACCCATTATCACTTAACATTTGCTGAAGCAATGCGGTACTCTTTATTTCTTTGTACCCAACTTCCGCATAGTTCCATAATTGAAGGGCGGTGTTCCTGTACTCGACATATTTTAATTCTAAATCGGCAATAGCCTGGTTTTTTAATGCATCTGTTGTGGGATTTTTCTGCTGTGCCACACAACTGACGGTAGTTAAAATAAAAGCTTGGCAAATAGCAAGTTGAATAAATTTTTTCTTCATATCAATTTTTTGTTACCGCAATTTAAGTGAGTTTATTACAAAAGAAACCGTTTCGCCAAACCATGTTAATTTTTACAACATAAACATCTACCTGGTAACATGAAAAGTGAATAACGAAACAGATTATATAAACAACGAATCTTTACTTTAATGAACAGTTTATTCCTGGTTATTGACTGGAGAGCAGGGCCGATTTAAATGTACAGCATTCCATTTTGTAGAAATATTACGATATGTAGAAATATTGTTGTACTACACTTTACACTTTTTATAACATAGATATTTGCAATGCAATTGAACGATACCTTAAATCAACAACTGCAAACAAGCAACTAATAATCCATTTTCCTTACACAAAATCAATTTTATGAAATCCCTTATCCAGTTATCTGATCAACAACTATTACACCTGTATTTAGGTGGTAATTCAGCAGCGCTTTCAACGTTGGTGGTGCGTTACAAAAGTAAACTGTATACCTCTATTTATTTGATGGTAAAGGATAAATACCTTGCGGAAGACATGTTCCAGGACGTATTTATTCGTGTTATCGACAAATTAAGAAACGGGCAGTACACAGAAGAGGGGAAATTTTTACCGTGGGTCATGCGCATAGCTCACAACATGTGCCTTGATCATTTTAGAAAAACCAGGCGCCTGCCGGTAATTAAAACGAGTGACGATGTTGATATTTTTGAGATGCTGAATTTTTCAGTACCCAGTGCTGAACAGAAAATGATTGCCGGTGAAAGTTATGAAAGGGTTAGAAAAATGTTGGATATGCTTCCCGAAGACCAGCGTGAAATAATTATCATGCGTCACTATGCAAATCTTACATTTAAGGAAATCGCTGCTTTAAAAGAAATCAGCATTAATACAGCATTGGGCCGCATGCGATATGGATTAATTAACCTGCGTAAAAAAATGGTTGAAAAAAATATTGCACTATAAATGATTCCGGTATTGTACCGGCGTTAGAAAATATTATCTTCAGAAATTAGAAAAAAGCGCTTCCCTCGTAAACTTACAAGAAACCCAACCAGCATAAACCTATGGCAGGCACGAGCCTGCCTTTTTTCGGTTTTAATGCTCACACGAATACAATACCTTTTCTGAACCGTTTTTGGACTAACAATTTGAATGGTTCTACATTAAGTTCCTTCATGGTGCAAAAGTGACATTACTACTAGTGCTCTGTTAAGTTTGATGTGACGTATTGATTTGTGATCCGATAGCTATCGGATGGTCAATGGTCAATGGTGAATCGATATCAATAAATGCAGACTTTTCATATTTTGCTCATCCGACAGCTATCGGATCACCATTGGCCATTCACTACTGACAATTCCGATAGCTATCTGATCACGCTTAACTTAACACTAGCAGGTATTTTGACGAAACAAAATCGATCGTTTGCACTATGCCCTATTTTTGATGCCAGCTCTTTTCAACATTTCATCCAGTGGCATTGCAATTATTCTTCCAACCTGCTCATTTCCCTTGTAGGTAATTACTTTCAGCATTACCGCATCTTTGGGCGGTATAAGCGCACCGGTATATTTTGGATAAAAACGATCAGGAAAAGAATTGTCGAAACTATAATAGATATCCAGCCCTTCCACTTCGGTTGCCAATTCAATCAGTAGTTGCCCGTTATTATTTTTTGATGTAAAAATCGGGTCATACATACTGGTGGCGTATTTTATTTGACGGATATCAAAGCGTTTAAAGTGTTGCTCCACGTTTTGAACAAAACGATTCCAGTTTTTATTTTCTTTAGGCGTCCACACAGATTCCGCGATGGCAAAGGCTCTTGGCCAGGTCATGTATTGCAGGTGGCGCATGTTGGTTATTTGCTCCGTCCAGATATTTGCCTGTCCGCCTTTAATGTATTTTGCATCTGCACCCGGTGGTACCGGCTCAAATTGGTATGCCTTGTTTAAACGAAGTGTTGCATACACCCTGGGTTCAATGATAGCGTCTCCCTGCATATAATCCAGGTAGGCATAGGTAGTAGGGCTCATTACTACATCATGTTTTAATTTCGCCGCTTCTATACCTCCCTTTTCGCCCCTCCAGCTCATCACTGCGGCATTTTCTGCAAGTCCACCTTCTAATATTTCATCCCAGCCAATCAGTTTTTTGCCTTTCGAGCTTATAATTTTACCTACTCTTTTCTCGAAGTAACTTTGTACTTCATGCATATTATTTAATCCTTCTTTCTTCATTAATGATTTTACGTCTTCGCTCTTTTCCCAGAAGTTTTTAGCACATTCATCGCCTCCTACGTGGATATACTCAAAGGGAAAGATGGCGGCCACTTCTGTAAAAACCTTATCTAAAAAACTATATACTTTTTCACTGGCAGGGCAAAGGCTGTTATCCACCAATGCGGTAAACGTTCCGCCGCTATGCCATTCCATAATTTTTTCACCGGAGCGTACCCGGTAGTTTTCTGCCCCCTTTGTACAAGCCAGTTCGGGATAGGCAACAATGGCTGCAAGGCTATGCCCCGGTACATCCACTTCGGGCAGGATATTTACAAACCGGTCCTTTGCATATTGAATTACTTCCTTAATGTCTTCCTGTGTATAAAATCCGCCATAGTTGAGTGGCTCATCCGGCAACGGGGCTGAAAAGGTTCCGAAGTAACCTGTTTTATCCACCCGCCAGGCTCCTTTTGTGGTAAGGTTGGGTAAACTTTTTATTTCTATCCTCCACCCTTCATCATCCGTTAAATGCCAGTGAAATAAATTGAATTTATACCGGGCCA
>JBBQTL010000246.1:0-8544 GCA_038213285.1 Chitinophagales bacterium | reverse complement strand
TTGATGGCAGGTAGTTGGGGGAAATCATTAAGGAGCAGGTGATAAGCTTTAATGCAAAGGTTATCCTTTTCGTCGCCACTGATGCGCAAACCCGACTGTGAAAATATTGCCTGCGAAGGCTGTATATGATCTGGTAAAGGAATTATTTCCATTGCGTCATTTAGCGGGACGGGATAAAAGACGGTTTCAAGATTGTGGTATCCATCAGCCCTTTTACCTGTAATGATTAAACCAAGGTTGATTTTACAATTGGGAAATACAAGCATTTTAAAGGATAGTTGATAATTTTTTAATTGATAATTGCGCTGGCTGTACTTCCCTGTTGTTTTGGATAAGGATTCTAACAGGAGTAATATTTACCAATAAGAGTTATACGTTATCAATTAAGTAATTATCCATTAGAAGTTCCCTTTTTCCTGCTTTTAATTTCGTCCCGGATGGCAATGGCCCGTATATAATCTTCCTGTTCCAATACTTCAGTCAACAGGTTGTTGAGTTCTTCCGTCGACATAGCTTTTAAATCGTCCCTACCACCAGTTTCAGTAGTTAAAGGGGCAGTTGATTTTTTCTTTTTAGCATCGCCTTCCATCAATATGCCCGCGCTATCTAAAATATTATCGTAGGTAAAGATCGAACAACCAAAGCGTACCGCAAGAGCCAGTGCATCCGATGTTCTTGAATCGATTTCAACTGTATCATTCTCGCTGCTACATACCAATTTGCTGTAAAAGATGCCTTCCTGTAAATCGTTGATTACTACTTCGTGCAATTCGACATTGAATGCCATCATGAAGTTTTTCATGAGGTCGTGAGTAAGGGGACGGCTTGGACTCATTCTTTCCAAGGCAACTGCTATAGCCTGCGCTTCAAAACCGCCAATAACAATGGGTAGGCGGCGCAATCCGTTTACTTCCCCCAATACCACTGCATAGCTATGGGTTTGGGTAATACTGTGCGACAGGGCTACTATTTCTAGTTCAATTTTCTTCATAATCGATTCGTCAAAAGGGTAGTAAGTTAACTTCCAAAAAGCAAATATAAAAAGCAAATATAAAAAACAAAAACCTTTCAATGGTATTTGAAAGGCTTTATAAATGAAATTAATCAGTTTAAAATACATTTTAGTTTCGGGATAATGGCTGCAAGC
Source organism: Chitinophagales bacterium (assembly GCA_038213285.1). Classification (GTDB taxonomy): domain Bacteria; phylum Bacteroidota; class Bacteroidia; order Chitinophagales; family Chitinophagaceae; genus Ferruginibacter. Next base: position 7,397 of record JBBQTL010000246.1, on the reverse strand, counting down.
AAATACGCCTATTCAATGGGCCTGTCCCGGTTTCATTTAACTAATCCTATAATTACCCTGATAATTTTAAAATGTCTACTATAATGGTTAGCATTAAGCCTCCTTCAACTTCTTTACTGCTTCAATTATCTTTGGCATTACTTCAAAAGCATCACCAACTATACCATAATCTGCTGCCTTAAAGAAGGGGGCTTCGGGATCCTTATTGATCACTACAATTGTTTTGCTTCTGTTAACGCCTGCCAGATGCTGGATGGCTCCCGATATACCAATGGCAAAATATAAATTGGGTGCAATAGCAATACCAGTTTGGCCCACATGCTCATGATGTGGTCTCCAATGTATATCCGCCACAGGACGGCTACAGGCAGTTGCGGCACCCAATAGTTTCGCAAGATCAGTAACCAGGGCCCAGTTTTCGGGGCCTTTCAAACCACGGCCACCGCTAACTACAATTTCCGCTTCAGTCAAGGGAACTTCACCTACAATTTTATTTACAGCAGTAACTTTCACTTTTGCAGCATCCACGGTTGCTGCAAATTCTGATACTTCAGCAACTCCTTCAGTTGTTGTTATTGAATAGGAGTTGGGATTTAATGCTATTATTTTAACCGGCGTGTTAATGGCCACATTTGCAAATGCCTTACCGCTGAATACATTTTTCTTTACAATAAATCCATTAACGGTATCGGGTAATGCAATGGCACCGGTAACCAAGCCTGCTTTTAACCGCACACTCAAACGAGGCGCCACCGACTTACCACACAGGTTATTGGAAAAAATAATGACAGTAGCATCGGTTGCAATGGCTGCATCAGCAATTACTCTAGTAAACACCTGAGCATCCATTTCATCCAGCGCCGGGTTCTTCACAGTATATACTCTTTGAATACCATATTTTCCCAGTGTCTTCAGATCTTCTTTAACTGTACCCAGCACGATGGCTTCTGCAACCACACCCAATTGCCCCGCTATTTTAGCGCCATAACAGGCTGCTTCAAAAGATGACTTCCTGATTTGTCCATCCTCTTGGTCTAAAAAAACTAAAACGCTCATGGTAATTGATATTTGATAATTATAAAAATATGTACCGGTACGATGCTAAAATATATTTCAATTGTTTATAAAGCATTTAAACTTTCAAGTATGAAAGTGCCTTGTTTATATTGTATTATATCCTCTGAAGTTCCACCATCGGGGGTCAGGGGGCTCGCTCTTAAATCACTTTCGCTTCTTCATGAAGCAACCTAACCAGTTCCTCAGGATTATCTGGCGAAACCAGTTTTACGCCTGCTTTTGCCGGTGGCAAATCAAATGAAGCAATGGAAGTAAGTGCATCTATGGCAACAGGCTCTATCACTTTCAACGGTTTGCTTCTTGCTCCCATAATTCCTTTCATATTGGGGATTCGCTGTTCAGCTACTCCTTTCTGGCAACTTACCACTACCGATAGATTTACCTCATTAGTTTCTTCGCCTCCTTCAATTTCACGGATGATGGTTGCTTTATTACCATCCAGGTCAAATTTTATAGCCAGTGAAACATAAGGCAAATCCAGCAATTCTGCCACCATGCCACCAATAGACGATCCATTGTAATCGATGGTTTCTTTACCGGTAAATATCAGGTCATAACTACCTTGCCTGGCTACCTCAGCAATTTGTGATGCGATGAAATAACTATCATGACTATCTGCATTAACACGGATAGCTTCATCTCCGCCCAATGCCAACGCTTTTCTTATAATGGGATCACAATCCGGTAGGCCAACTGTTACCAGGTGAATAGTAGTAGCTGTATCTTTTTCTTTCAATTCGATGGCCCTAACAAGGGCATACCATTCATCGTAGGGATTGATAATCCATTGTACTCCTTCTGCAGCGAATTTCGTATTGTTATCTGCGAAGGCTATTTTTGCAGTCGTGTCCGGTGTTTTAGTGATACAGACTAATATTTTCATACATTAATTTTAGCAAGGAAAAATAAGTTGTTTATGCAACTATTAACAAAGATAAGATTTGTAAATAAATATTGAATACAAAAACCAAAAAAAATATTATCGCATGAGCAGGATAGAAAAATTATTGGAATACATGAAGACGGCTGATAAAGATAGTTTTCTACAACATGCACTGGCACTGGAATACATCAAGATTGGCGAAGATGAGGAAGCTAGAAATCTCTTTAATGAACTGTTGCTTCGGGAACCTTCTTATATTGGGTCTTATTACCATTTAGGCAAACTGCTCGAGCGGGCCGGTGACTTTGATAAAGCCATCCGTATTTATAAACGGGGGATGGAAGAAGCCAGGAGAGCAGGAGATAATCATACATACAGTGAATTGCAGGGAGCGCTGGAGGATATAGAGGAGTAGGGCCCAACTAAGCCCCAACTATCCTCCCCGAAAGGAGGAAAAGCAGTGAATCAAGCGGAAAATTTCAAATATTATTATATCATTTATTTTAAAAACTGACCATTCTTTCCTTTCCTGATGAGAAGGGTAGGGATGGGGCTCTCATTCGTTTCGTTTGTCTTTAAAACCGGGTTAAGCAATGGGCGTATAAAATAATGGATCTTTTAGAAAAATTTAAGCAATACATACAGAAAGAAAATCTCTTTCAGCTAAAAGACAGGCTATTGCTTGCCGTTAGCGGCGGTGTGGATTCTGCCGTATTGTGTGAACTTTGTAAACAGGCTGGCTTTGAATTTGTAATAGCACATTGTAATTTTCAATTAAGAGGTGATGATAGTTTGCGGGATGAAGAATTTGTAACTGCCCTGGCCCAAAAATATAATGTGCCATTCTACAGAAAAACATTTGATACGATTGCTTATGCCCGGGCAACAAAAAAATCGATAGAAGAAGCTGCACGTGATCTTCGGTATGAGTGGTTTTATTCTTTGATTGAAGACAAAAAATTACCCGATAACAAAAAGAATGGAGATCTAACCGATCCTTCAAAAGCCCGGTATATCCTGACTGCTCACCATGCAGATGACAATATTGAAACGGTAATGATGAACTTTTTTAGGGGCACGGGAATTACCGGTCTGAGGGGGATATTGCCAAAACAGGGAAGGCTGATCCGCCCGATGTTATTTGCCCGCCGGTACGACCTGGAGACCTTTTTAAAATTGAATGCGCTTGAATATGTAACCGATTACACCAACCTGGAGAATGAATATACCCGTAATTATTTCCGTAATAAAATAATTCCACTGGTAAACGAAAGCTTTCCGGAGGCTACGAATAATGTTTTGAAAAATATTCAGCGTTTTAGAGAAACAGAAATTTTGTATCAACAGTCGGTTGAAACACACAAGAAAAAATTATTGGAATATATAGGGGAGGAGATACATATTCCTTTGTTAAAATTATTAAAGACGGAGCCATTGGCAACCGTATTATTTGAGATCATCAAAACGTTTGGTTTTACCGCTCACCAAACCGACGAAGCCATTGGATTATTAAAAAGTGAAACCGGTAAATACATCGAATCTTCCACCCACCGAATCATTAAAAACCGCAACTGGCTGATCATTTCACCCAGGCAAACTATTGAAGCAGATAACATTTTAATTGATGAAAACGAAACGGAAATTGTGTTCAAGGAAGGTACTCTTTCAATGGAGAAAATTTCCAAAGCCCGGTTTTCAATGGTTAACGATCCTATGTTTGCGCAGGTTGATTTTAAACTAATAAAATTCCCATTGCTGTTACGCAAATGGAAGCAGGGAGATTATTTTTACCCCCTTGGCATGCAAAAGAAAAAGAAACTCAGCAGGTTTTTTACAGATCAAAAATTGTCCTTAACTCAAAAAGAAAATGCCTGGGTAATTGAAATGGATAAAAAAATAATCTGGGTGGTGGGTTTGCGTATTGATGAACGGTTTAAAATACGGGAATCCACCCAACAAATTTATTCTTTTGTACTACGTTAGGATGCAGTATCAGTAATGAGGTCGATCATGCGTTGAAATAAAAAGGGATGTAAAGCAAGCGGAAATACTAATCCGAATACGGCACCCCATAAATGTGCATCGTGATTGATATTGTCGCGGCTTTGTTTAGCGGCATACACACAGTAAATCAGGTAAAGGGGACCAAAAATATAAGCTGGGATAACCGGAGGAATAAAAAAGAATCCTATTTTATTTGTTGGATTAAATATTATTCCTGTAAAAACTATGGCAGATACCGCGCCTGAAGCACCCAGGCTTCTGTAATTAGGATCGTTTTGGTGTTTTATGTAACTCGGAATGTCGGCAATCGCCATCCCTCCAAAATACAATACCAGGTACATCCATTTGCCCGACAGTTGTTCACATCCAGACTCGACATATTGTCCGAAAATAAACAATGTAACCATATTGAATATTAAATGCATCCAGTCTCCATGTAAAAAACCGGACGTAAGAAAACGGTACCATTGATTTTTTGCCTTTATTTCTACGGGCCACATAATCAGGTCGTTCATAATTTTATTACTGCTAAAAGCGGAGAAACTAACGAGGCAGGTGATAATAATAATTCCAATGGTAATAGAGAGATTTTCCATGCACGATATTTTTTTGCAATATAGTTATTGATGATGATATTTCTCGTTTCGTAAAATGGAACAAGCCCTGTAAACCTGCTCCGCCAGTATCAACCTAACCAACTGGTGTGGAAAAACCAATTGCGATAAACTCCATTTATAATTGGCTCGATGCAACACCGATTCGCCAACCCCATAAGCACCGCCAATTAAGAATATGATATTTTTAATACTTTCATTGGCCCGTGATTGAATAAATGTCGCAAGTTCTTCGCTGCTTAATTGTTTTCCCCTTTCTTCCAGCAGTACCAGGTAATCGTCTTTTTGCAATGCATTTATGATAATCTCCGCCTCTTTTTTTTTCAAGTCAATTTCATCTAATGTAGCTGCATTTTTGGGCATGGCAATGATTTTCCATTCAACCGGAAAGTAATTGGCAATTCGTTTTGTAAATAATTCTACCCCCTCCTTAACATAGGGTTCATGTCCCTTCCCAACGGTCCAAAAATGAAATTTCATCGTTTTATTTGCTGCAAAAATGCATAAAGAGTTGGGTTCAATAAAATAAATCTCTATTTTTGCAATCCATTAGTAAAATGCGCTTCGGCATTTCAATCTATTTTGGCTGCGTAGCTCAATTGAATAGAGCATCTGACTACGGATCAGAAGGTTTTAGGTTTGAATCCTAACGCGGTCACAAAAACATCAACAAATTTATACTTAACCCCACAAAAATGAATGATTTGTGGGGTTTTTTAATTCGGTGCGTAACCAAAATATAGCAAGAATAATCAAGGTTTAAGTGAGTCATTTGGTTATTTTGAAAACTGCCAAAAATGAACCGAAACTTACCAAATCATTTACCAGCAAGAAATTTATCTAGTTTCGCCCGGATTCAAACCCAAAGCTGTTAACTCTAAGGTGCATAAATCGACTCACCGAATGAATACAAAAAAGCACCATTTCTCTTATTTATTTAAGAGCGCCAAAGAAATTGTCATACCAATCCGATAGTCTGCCTGAAAAATCCAAATATATTTTGATACCGCTTTATTTCCGCATTACAGTAAACGGAAAGAGTGACGAATTATAAACAATTGAGTGGTAAGCAACAAAAATTAGATTAACGCTAGAGATATCCGCCCCGAATAAACAAACTTTAATTGTTTTGTTTTTTAGCCCCCTGTTTTTTTGATCCTTAACATTAAAGTAATAATTAGTTAACCTGTATTGGTGTTTGGGGAAGTAGCTTTATTGCCACACTGTTTTATTAACGATGATGCTAATATAATTGGCTTGTTTACAGTCCAGGATTCTTGTTACATCACAATCAAACTGGAGATAATCTTATACTTGATTTATATGGTTTTGAATAGGTATCCGATTGTTCAACAGGTTGAAAGTAAAAAGTCAAATACTAATAATTCGGCACACAACACTTAGAAAAGAAGCAGTTCATTCACACAAATCAAATTGAATTGATCTGCCTGATTAAATTTAATATGCCTTCGTCGAGAAGGCGCTCTTTATCCAAATTATGCACGCTATTCAACGGTATCATTACAATAGGTTGCAACGATTTTTGCATCAGTTACAACAGGAATCTGAAACTTTCGAACTACCCACCAATCATATACATTCAATCGTTGAACAGGAAGAAAAATTGAAGCAGTTATACATCAGCTACCAGGAGTCATTGCAACAGGTAGCCTGCCTGATTAAGCAATATGAACTGGAGTATCAATCTGTGAGGCGATTGGTGAACAGCCATAAACAGCTTGCGAAACAGCGGGCGAAAAAGGGTGAACTAAAAGAATGTTTAATGCCGGAAAAAGTAAATTTAAAGTGCCTCAAACCCTGATGTGGACAGGTAATACATGCTACTAACCGTAAGCCAGATTATACCCAGACAATCAGACAGCCTTCTGTACTTCAATAGTACTGCTTATCGATTAAAAAGTGATTTATTTTTGCTGCTGATTATATAACAGGATGCAGAAAATTCATTTATTTATTCGGGACGCAATGAACAAACTATTTTAACCCTTTGATTGTTTTATCGCATTCAAATTTCTGGTGCGCCATGTAATGCATTGATTGGTTTAAGATAGAAAAGCACCGATGATTTTATTGAGTTAACAAGTATCGGCCTTAAAGTATAAATAGCCGGGTATTCAAATCATGAAATATTTAAAAAGCCCACCTGTATTTCAGGCGGGCTTTTTAAGTATTCATAGAAGTTAATTTAATGCTGAATAAGCACTTTTAATTTTTTGTCAACTCCATTTTCATCTTTAATATTTAATAGGTATAATCCAGTAGCAATAGATGGGGAAATATTTAAATAGTTAGTACCATTCTTCATTGGTTGTTTTAATATTACCTGGCCTGTTAATGACAGTAAGGTTGCTTCGGTATAGCCACTTACACCGGTAAGGCTCACATATAACCTGCCATGCTGAACAGGGTTTGGATAGGCATGCACCTGGGTAGTTTTACAATTTATAAATACAGGAAGTATTTTCGAATATTTATACTGTCCGTCCTTATCAATCATTTTTAAGCGGTACAATACTTTATCTGATGAAGCATCCACGTTTTTGTCAATAAAATTGTATGCAGACTTTGCGGTAGTGTTACCCTTGGCTGTTACGGTTCCAATTGATTTCCATGCAGAATTGTTCAGGTTGCCTCTTTCAATTTCAAACCGATCTGTATTTATTTCAGATTCTGTTTGCCAGTTTAAAGACGGCTGACAATTTGAAAGGGTTGCATTGAAACTTACGAGGGTGAGAGGAAGGGGACCGGCGATAACCTCGATTGTAGACGTGGCAAAATCATCTGCAAGAATGTTACCT
>JBBQTL010000245.1:0-8547 GCA_038213285.1 Chitinophagales bacterium | reverse complement strand
AAAATGGAAGTAACGCCTGTACGAACAGAATCGCCTTCTATCAAGGTAATTTGTCCCACCCTTACGCCTGCAACATCGGTAATACTATTGAGTTTCCCTGTTTTCATAACGCCGGGCTTTATGCCATAATCCCTGGCTCTTTTCTTTTCCTGGGCAGTTAATATAACAGGAAAAATAAATAAAATAACAAAAAACGACTGCTTAAACATACCGCAATTATAGTGATATTTTTAACAGGAAGCCGGGAATGATTTTTTAATGATTTTGATTGCAAATCCTGAATGGGTTTTCAAATTTTATAGTTTTAAGGGTTGCCTTAAAAGAATAAAGCTAAATATATTAATGCTTTTTATTATTTTGTAAAATAAACATACTCCTGTTTTCGTAGCTACCCTGTAAGGACGGTATTATTCACTTAAAATAAATAGCTATCATGTATACACTCATTTCCATAATATTTATTGCGGGATACGCTGCAATAGCTTTTGAACACCCGCTAAAAATAAATAAAACTGCGAGCGCCCTGCTCACCGGGGTATTGTGTTGGGTGGTTTATATAATGGGAAACGAAAATAAGGAGCTGGTTTCTGAACAACTGTACGAACACTTAGGGCAAATTTCGGGGATTTTGTTTTTCCTGTTGGGTGCAATGACCATTGTTGAGTTGATTGATGCCCATGACGGATTTGATGTAATTACCGCAAAAATAACAACAACCGATAAACGTACATTGCTTTGGATAATAAGCTTTGTTACATTTTTCCTTTCAGCGGTACTTGACAACCTTACTACCACTATTGTAATGGTTTCGTTATTACGAAAATTAATAACTGATAAGCAAACCAGGATGTTCTTTATCGGAATGGTGGTTATAGCCGCTAATGCAGGGGGTGCGTGGACACCAATTGGCGATGTAACTACCACCATGCTATGGATTGGAGGCCGGATTACCACCGGGAATATAATGATCAAATTAATTTTGCCCAGCCTGGCATGTTTGGTGGTGCCGCTAATTTTCCTTTCTTTCCGCATCAAAGGGAAAATTGAAAATGTTGTAGTAACTGAAACGAAACAGGCCAATCAAACGAGTAAGTTTGAGCGAAAATTAATACTGTCATTGGGAATTGGGGCATTGATTTTTGTTCCTGTATTTAAAACGATAACCCACCTGCCTCCTTTTTTAGGAATATTATTCGGACTCGGAATACTTTGGGTAGTGACAGAGATCATCCATCAAAATAAAAACGAGGAGGATAAAGATGTTTATTCTGTAGTGCATGCATTGAGGAAGGCGGATGTGCCAAGTGTTCTTTTTTTCCTGGGGATACTGGTGGCAATTGCAGCGTTGGAATCAACGCATTTGCTGGCCAACCTGGCAACCTACATGGATAAAACAATTGGCAATATAAATGTCATCGTGATTTCAATCGGGCTGCTTTCGGCTATCATTGATAATGTTCCGCTGGTAGCCGCAACAATGGGAATGTATGATTTGCAGACCTATCCGGCTGATCATTATTTCTGGGAGTTCATCGCTTATTGTGCAGGAACAGGAGGCAGTTGCCTGATTATTGGTTCCGCGGCAGGAGTGGCAGCAATGGGAATGGAGAAAATAGATTTTTTCTGGTATATAAAAAGAATAGCCGGATTAGCCTTATTAGGATATTTTGCCGGGGCTTTCATTTATATAGCCCAACATTATCTTATTCATTAAATGCTGTTTATTACCGTTTATTATCTTTTTTGTAATATCGAAGATCAGTCTAACGGTTGCCAACATTTGCGAAGCGTGATATCACTAATTTAAGTCTGCTAAACAAGGTTGGCAACCCTGTAAAACAAACTGGGAATGCAAGTTTCAACTTCACCGTTTTCTTTCTTTTAACTTTCTTAAATTTGATTATGACAACTGTATTGATTTCGATAGTGCTTGTTGCCCTGGCATTTGCAGGAATTGCCATTAAAATATTGGTGAAAAAAAATGGCCGGTTTTCCGGAACATGCAGCAGTAACAATCCATTATTACAAAAAGATGGGGGCACTTGTAGCATTTGTGGAGCGAAGCCGGAAGAAAAATGCAAATCGTAGCAGGGGTTACAATTTGTTTTTTATTTTGCAACGAATGCACGAATATTCATCAATGTTTTTTTTAGAAAAATGGTTTCATTCCTTTTAGTTAATGCTGATTGTTTTTAGAATATCCGCCATGTACAAATATTCATCGATCAACGTCGTTTACCCCGGGTAGTTGTTGCCCGGTGAACTAAAAGTAAAAGTGAGTCCCGGATAGGTGAGCAAAATAAGACAACCCTGCCTGACTGCATCAAGCAGACAGGCGTCAAGCAGACAAGGGATGATGCCATGAAAAACATATATTCGGAACAAAAAAACTCGTTAAGTGAACGGTCAATAATTCGCCATTGCCTATCCGATAACTATCGAATCACCATTCAATGTCGTTTACTTAGCTCTTTATTTTAAAGCAAAGCCGCAAAAGAATAAAATAAGCGCAAATAAAATACAAAATCAGCTTTGCACCTTTGCATCTTTTTTTTCTTTGCGTGAAGTTTTCTATAGTCAACGACATTGCTATACCATTGACGAATTTTACCCGCCAAAATCATCAAAGGCTATGTTGGCAGCGGGAACCCCTAATTCATCCAGCATTTTAAATACCGCGGCATTCATCATAGGAGGACCGCAAAGATAATACTCAATGTCTTCAGGCTCCGGATGGCTTTTAAGATAGTTTTCGAATAGCACCTGGTGAATGAAACCGGTATACCCGGTCCAGTTATCTTCCGCAAGTGGCTCAGATAATGCGATATTATATTGGAAATTCGAAAACCCCTTTTCTATATCTCTGAATTGTTCCGTATAAAAAACTTCCCGTAATGATCGTCCGCCATACCAGAAAGATATTTTTCTTTCTCTTTCCTTTTCAGTATGAAAGAGGTGGAACAAATGTGAACGGAGTGGCGCCATACCTGCACCACCGCCAATATAAACCATTTCCTTTTTGGTGGGTTTAATATGAAAGTCCCCGTAAGGCCCCGATATACTCACCTTATCTCCCGGCTTACGCGAAAATACCCAGGAGGAACAAATACCAGGATTCACATTCATAAACCCACCCGCTTTCCTGTCAAATGCTGGAGTGGCGAGCCGGATGTTCAACATGATGATATTACCTTCAGCCGGGTGATTGGCCATTGAATAAGCACGGAAAACAGGTTCCTTATTTTTCATTTTCAGATCCCATATCTTAAACTTGTCGTAATCTTCCTGGAAGCGGTCATCAATCTTATACAGATCAGTCTTGAAATTTATTTCACCAACGGGCACATCTACCTGAATATAGCTTCCCGATTGAAATTGCAGAAATTCACCTTCGGGTAATTTAACTACCAACTCTTTAATATAAGTAGCTACATTATCATTTGAAACTACTTCACACTCCCACTTCTTAATACCGAATATTTCTTCCGGTATTTTAATCTCCATGTCCTGCTTTACTTTTACCTGGCAGCCAAGGCGCCAGTTATTTTGTTGCTGTTTCCTGGTAAAATAAGGAACCTCTGTAGTTAAAATTTCGCCGCCACCTGACAATACCTGGCATTTACACATGGCGCAGGTTCCGCCACCACCGCAGGCTGAGGGTAAAAATATTTTTTTGTTAGATAAGGTAGTCAGCAAACTGGAGCCCGCTTCTGTCTCTATCTGCTCCTGTCCGTTAATGGTTATTTTAACCAATCCCGATGGCGAAAGCTTTGACTTTGCCAACAGGATGATATACACCAGCAGTAAGTTGAAACCCAAAAAAACAACTACGCTGGTTACAATTGTTGTGATATCAATAGCTAAAAGTACCATCCCATTTGTTTGGTTAAAAGTTTATAATGTGATGCCCATAAAACTCATGAATGCAATTGCCATCAGCCCGGTAATAATAAATGTAATGCCCAGGCCCCTTAAAGGTGCCGGTATATTTGAGTAACGTATTTTTTCCCGGATGGCAGACAATGCCACAATGGCCAAAAACCACCCTACTCCAGATCCAAATCCAAAAACGGTGGCTTCACCCAGGGTGGCATATTCCCTTTCCTGCATAAATAATGCTCCACCCAATATGGAACAGTTTACGGCAATGAGTGGTAAGAATATCCCCAGGGATGCATACAATGCAGGTGCGTATTTTTCCACCACCATCTCCACTAGCTGAACAATAGAAGCAATGGTTGCGATGTACATTATAAAACTGAGGAAGCTCAGATCAACTGTTGCAAAACCGGATGATAACCATTTTAACGCTCCCGGTTTTAATACATAGTTCTCCAGCACATAACAAACCGGGATTGACACCGTTAAAACAAATATCACTGCCAAACCAAGTCCCACTGCACTTTTCACGGTTTTGGAGATGGCGAGGTAAGAACACATGCCAAGGAAATAGGCAAAGATCATGTTCTCAATAAAAACAGCTTTGATAAAAATGTTTACGTGTTCCATAAAAGATCATTTATTTAGACTCAATTAATTTCCTGTTGCGGCTTCGTTGTATCCAGATGATGATTCCAACAATGATGAGCGCCATTGGCGGCATAATGATAAGACCATTATTAAAATAGCCCATTTTATAAACTGATTCCGGAATGATGCGGAACCCCATCAGTTCGCCGGAGCCAAGTAGTTCCCTGATGATGGAAACAATAACCAGGATCAATCCATACCCTAATCCGTTACCGATGCCATCAATAAAGGAAGGCCAGGGTTTATTCGCCATTGCAAAAGCCTCCAGCCGGCCCATTACGATACAGTTGGTAATAATTAAACCCACAAAAACTGAAAGCTGTTTGCTTACATCGTACACAAATGCTTTTAAAAACTGGTCAACTAAAATAACCATGGCGGCAACAACTGTTAGCTGAACAATGATCCGTATGCGGTTGGGAATAATATTTCTGATAAATGAAATGATGAGGTTTGAAAAAGCAGTAACTACCACTACTGCAATGGCCATCACAATCGATGGCTCCATCTTTACGGTGACTGCCAGTGCCGAGCAGATACCCAATACCTGCACCGTTATTGGGTTATTGTCGTTCAGCGGATCATACAGCAGCCGTTTATTCTTAGCAGAGAATAGCGGCTCTTTCGGAGCCTTCGGCTTGGTGGGAGATTCGATTGTTTCTGTGTTCATTGGTGATAATTTTTATTCGTGAATCTTGAATCGTGAATCGTGTGTCGTCAGTCGTCAGTTGTCAGTTGTCAGTTGTGTGTTTGGTAAACAATCATTATACTTAGCATTTGAAAAGTTTTTACAATTAGTACACCAGTTTCGGTTAAGTCTTCATTATTAAAATATCCAGGCTCTTTTGCAATATCCAACATTGTATCAATTTCAATGAGTGAACCTCTTGAAATTTCATAAAATCTTCTTCTTTCTATCGCAGATTTCCTGGAACTTCCTTCTGCAATATTCAGGTGAATGGAAAGTGCTGCCCTTCTTTATTGCTGCACCATGTTGAACCTTTCATCCTGCGGCAGTAATTTTGATATTTTGTAACAACTTAGCACAAGTGTTTTACCAGTTATGAAAACATCAAGTTTGGCATGCGCTAATTGTAAAAACATAAAAATTATTTTTAATTGAATGATGCTTTTTTAAAATTGAATGCCGAAAAACTTAGGTTCTCTCTAAAGTCTTACGCCCCACGTCTCACGACCACTCACGTCTCACGATTCACCACTTACGCCTCACGCCTCACGATTCACCACTCACCACTCACGTCTCACGACTCACGATTCACCTCTCACGCCTCACTATTCACGTCTCAGGTTTTCTTCTTTTTAAAATAAGGTATATAGTTATTAAGTGTTCTTTTAAACATTTCAGTAACTCCGCTGCTGGTTATTGTAGCTCCCGAAACTGCATCTACAGCATGCAGGTCGGCTGGTGACGCTCCTCCCTTCACAACTTTTACGGAAACAAATTTTCCTGACTCATCAAATATTTTTTCTCCGATGAACTGTTGTTGAAATTTTCCAGTTTCAATTTCTGCCCCAAGACCGGGAGTTTCTGATTTATGTCCAAAGCTAACACCGTAAACAGTGTTCATATCTCCTTCCAAAGCGATATAGCCCCAGATAGGTCCCCACAGGCCTTTTCCACGTACCGGGATAACATAAAAAGATTTACCTTCTTTATGGCAAACAAACAATGGAAATAACTCCTTCCCCGCTTCGCCGGTTTTTGCTTTGTCAAGTTCCTTTTTCAAATCAATATCAAAAGCGGCTATACTGCCGGCTACCGGTTCGCCGTTATTATCCAGCACCACCTGTTCGGTAATATATTGGGAAAACAGGCTTTCTGCATTTTTTGTATCGCTCTTAATGGCAACGGCACTCAGAATATTTTCCATTTTTTCAATTCTCATGTTCTTTGCCTGGTATGGGCCAAGACTTATGGCAGCAACAGATAACATCACAGCAATGACCACTACCATACCGGTAGAAAAAAGAAAGGTGGCTTTATTACTGTCTTTATGCATTTTATTTGGACTTTGCCCGTTTTAATCTTCGGCTAATATTTGCTTCAATAATATAATGATCAATTAAAGGTGCCATCACATTCATAAATAAAATAGAGAGCATCATCCCTTCAGGATAAGCCGGGTTAAATACCCTGAACAGAATGGCGAACATGCCTATTAAAAAACCATAGATGTATTTTCCGGTATTGGTATGAGCCGCACTTACCGGATCGGTTGCCATAAAGATGGCCCCAAATGCAAAGCCGCCCAATACAAGATGGTGCAGTGGTGTTATCTGCATCAGCGTATTCGACCCAAATTGATTGAATATCATCACCATTAAAAATCCCCCTAGAAAAACAGATAACATGATTCGCCAGCTTCCTATACCGGTGTACAATAAAATGGCTGCACCCAGCAGGCAGGCAATAGTGGATGTTTCGCCAATGGAGCCGGGGATGGCACCAATAAATGATTCCCATATTCCCGGAATTTTATCAGCATGACCGGCAGCAGCATCCGCCAAAGCAGTAGCTCCGCTAAAACCGTCTACTACAACCTGGCCTTTTTCCAGGCTGGTATTTATCCAAACTTCATCACCGGAAATTTTGGTAGGATAGGCAAAGAAAAGAAATGCCCTTGCCGTTAATGCAGGATTTAAAATATTCATGCCGGTACCGCCAAAAACTTCCTTACCAAGTATCACCGCAAAAACAGTTGCAACCGCTACCATCCATAAAGGAATATCCACTGGCATCACTAATGGAATTAACATTCCGGAAACCAAAAATCCTTCATTGATGGTATGCTTGCGGATGATTGCAAAAATGAATTCCACCGTTAAACCCGATACATAGGTTACTATCACAATGGGCAATACCTTTCCGGCCCCGAAAATAAAATTATCCCATAAGGAAGCATCTGTAATGCCTAAAGCCTTATAATGCTGGTATCCTACATTCCACATACCAAATAGAAGACAGGGAAACAAAGAAAGCACAACAAGGATCATTGTGCGTTTTAAATCGATGGCATCACGAATATGGGTTCCCTGCGCAGGGGCGGTATGATCAGGAACAAAAAGAAAGGTTTCAAAAGCATTGAACGCCGGATAAAATTTCTCCAGCTTCCCACCTTTTTCAAAGTTGGGTTTTATTTTGTCTAATATGTTTCTAAGTGGCTTCAAATGAAAATATTTTTTCATGATAAAACTCAGATGCCTGCCTGTTCATAAAGAATTAAGGTCCATTATGATTTATCCCTCAGCATTGAAATATATGCCCTATTTCTTTTCGATATTAAATGTAATAAAAATAATGAAGAGTTTTTGATCATTCATTGAATCGGTATTCACGTTATCGGTTACCCGCTAACTAAATTCCTTCCGGATAATATCCAATCCCCTTCGAATGATAGCTTGCGATTCTATTTTAGAAGTACATACAAATTCACAAAGCGCAAAGTCTTCTTCCACCACTTCATATATTCCCAGGTTTTCCATCATTTCAATATCTTCTATCAAAATCGATTTCAAAAGCTGAACAGGGTATATATCCATCGGGAAAACTTTTTCATATTCCCCCGTTACCACAAATGGCCGTTCTTCGCCGTGCAGGTTGGTATTGAGATGGTACTGTTTATTAGGAGTGAGCCATGAGAAGAAAGTTCGTGACAGGCTGAATTTACTCATTCCCGGGGCCAGCCAGCCCATAAATTCATGTTCATGGCCTTCCCTGATAACGGTTACTTGTGTATCATAGAAATTTAAATAGCCATCAGGAGGAATTTGTTTTCCCGTTAATACGTTACCACTGATGATACGGTCTTCGCCCTCCTTAAGCCCGGCTTTCGAAATAATATTTTTTATGCTACTTCCCACCAGGGTTTTATAATATTTGGGTGAATTTACGGGTGGCCCGGTTAAAACGATCACCCTGGAAGCATCGAATATCCCCTGAACAAATAATTTCCCGATAATTAATACATCCTGTGGTTGAATGCACCATACCATTTC
>JBBQTL010000244.1:0-8575 GCA_038213285.1 Chitinophagales bacterium | reverse complement strand
CCGGTAACACTATAGGTAGTTCCGGTAACCGGTACAGTATTGATCTTTACATTATTCCGGTAAACATCATAACCCGTTACTCCCACATTGTCCGATGATGCCGTCCAGTTAAGTGTTACCGATGTAGCGGTAAGATTGGATGACAACAGGCCGGCAGGTGCCGTGGGTGCCTGTGTATCTGGTGTGGAGATATTGATCGTGTTGCTGTTGGCAGAAATATTTCCTGCGGCATCCTTCGACACAATATAAAAATCATAACTGTTCAATGCAACCAATCCGTTTATTATATAGCTGATAGCAGCACCAGCAGCGGTATCGATCAGTACATTGTTTTGATAAATATCATAAACCGTTACACCCACATTATCAGTGGATGCTGTCCAGCTAAGGGTTACAGCAGTTTGCGTAACACTTGTAGCAGCAAGGTCTGCAATAGCAGAAGGAGCTTCCATGTCCGGAGGTGCTGATGTGGTTACATTAATAGAAGTACTGTTGGATGTATTCCCTGCAGCATCAGCGGCTTGTACATAAAAACTATAAACGGTGCTGCTATTTAAACCGGTAACATCAAATGAAGGGATGGTTACCGGGTTGCTGTTGATCTTATTGTTATCCTGGTAAATATCATAGCCTGTTACGCCAACATTATCTGTACCTGCTGTCCAGGTAAGTGTAAGTGTGTTTTGAGTAACAGCAGTTGCACTTAAAGTGGAGGGGGCTACAGGCATTTCTGTATCTGGCGTAGCGATGTTTACGGTGTTACTGCCATTGGAAAAATTACCGGCTGCATCTTTTGCCACGATATAAAAGTTATAACTTACCAGGGCCGAAAGGCCAGTTACCTGGTAAGCGGTAATTGCAGTACTTGTGCTGCCGATCTTATTATCATCCCGGTAAATATCATAGCCTGTTACGCCAACATTATCGGAAGCATCAGACCAATTTAGGTCTACACTGCTTTGGGCGATGTTGGAAGCCGCAAGATCAGCCGGTGCTGAAGGTGCTTCCGTATCCAATGGTGCAGGTGTTGTTACATTTAGTATACTGCTGTTTGTTGTATTTCCTGCTGCATCTTTGGCTTGTACATAATATTGGTATGCAGTAGAAGCAGATAAACCGGTTACATTGTAGGTAGTAGTAGCGACAGATGAAGTGTTGATCATTACTCCACCCTGGTAAATATCATAACCAGCTACTCCAACATTATCAGTTGAAGCATTCCAGTTTAAGGTAAATAAAGTTTGCGTAAGTGAGGCTATCGCCAGGTTAGCAGGTGCAGTAGGTGCCTGTGTATCCGGTGTGCTAATGTTGATCGTATTGCTGTTTACTGAAAGATTTCCTGCAGCATCCTTTGCAACTACATAAAACTGGTAAACTGTTGCAGCAGCCAGTCCGCTTACATTGTAAGTGGCTGTTGCTACCGGCAATGAATTGATCTTTGCTCCGTTTTGATAAACATCGTAACCACTTACACCTACGTTGTCGGTGGATGCATTCCAGCTTAGCGTTAGGGTTGACTGTGTTATTGCAGATGCGACCAGGTTTGCAGGTGCTGCCGGGGGCAGGTTGTCAGGTGTTGTTATGCTGATCGTATTGCTGTTGGCAGAAGTATTGCCAGCAGCGTCTATTGCCTGTAAATAAAAATGATAAGCAGTTGCACACGAAAATCCCGAAACATTATAGGTAGTGCTGGTTTCCAGTGATGTATTTATCTTTATTCCACCGCGATATACATCATAGCCACTTACTCCAACATTATCTGTAGATGCTGTCCAGCTTAATGTGACCGATGCAGCAGCCAGGCTGGATGCGGTAAGTGCAGATGGCGCTGCAGGCGCCTGTGTATCCGGTGTGCTAATGTTGATCGTATTGCTGTTGGCAGAAATATTGCCTGCCGCGTCTATTGCCTGTGCATAAAATTGATAAGCAGTTGCAGCCGAAAGTCCGGTAACATTGTAAGTGGTGGTGGTTATAAGAGATGTATTAATTTTTATACCGTTGTGGTAAATATCATAACCAGTTACGGCAATATTATCCGTTGATGCTGTCCAGTTCAATGTGAGCGATGACTGTGTAAGTGCTGTGGCGGAAAGATTGGTGGGGGCTGTGGGAGCCTGCGCATCGTTGCCGTTTAAAGTCAATACAAGGTCTCCAAAATTTTGGGTGTATTGCCAGTTGTTAGCATCACCGGCCCATTGCTTCTGGCTATCCCGAACCAATCCATTGTCATCATCATCGTTTGCTACGTCAAATCCAATGGTGTATCCCAGTGCGGGGTTAGTAATACCGATATTACTCCATGGAATTCTCATTTCTATGGCATAGCCACCGGTAATACTGGACCACGCATGCGTGACTCCGGTTGTCTTTGCATTCTTCTCCCAAATTGCAGAACTGTTCCATTCTTTTACAAACTGCCGGTCATTAACACCGTATGAAGTACCGCCGTTATTTTCCGCATCAATGAATATTTCTATGGCATCATCATCCCATGCATTGGTTGACTCATTGAATTTATTCGCATCGGTAACCCTTACTGCTACATATAGATACAGGTTATCCCAAAGAACTGCATACGTAACAGTATTGTTGGGTGTTCCAGCAATTGTTTTGGTGACAGTATTGGTAAATTGCCAGGCCGATTCACTGGGGTTACCATTAATGGTAATGGTAGTGGTCCTTTTTTTTGCAAACACCACAGGTGTTTGAGCCACCAGTGAGGTGGATACGATAGCCAATAAACAGGTTAAGAATAAAATTCTTGTCATAGAAATGGTCATTTGATTGGATAAAAAAATATAGATACAGTTGTTATGGAAAGAAATTTAAATTAGCAAACCTTATGACAAAGAGGAGTACCCTTTTCTTTTACAAATTGGTTTGAAAGTGAATCAGCGGGGAAGTATTGAACGTAAGATCGCCGGTTGGTGACGATCATTTTGCCAGAAGGAAATAACATCATGTACAGTAGATTTCGAAAATAATGCCGGATAACGTAAATGTTTATGTGCTTAGTATAAATGCCCGCAAGATGTTATGATATTTGATTGGCTGCAATGTAAATAAGTAAAACAAATTACCGCGGTATTTATTCAAAATTTATCACCCCCCGTTCGAAATAAATTTCGCCCCTCTTAAGCGTATTCTTCGAAAACGATTTTCCTGAAACCGAGGTCCGATGAAAGACAGGATAATGTTATTACCCCGAAGTAAGCACCGGATTAAAGCCGGAAAAAAATCCGGAGGGTATAGCAACCAAAGCAATCAGGATGACATAAGCCGGTGCCGCAATCGTTTTAAATTATCGTATTACCCGAAACTCATTCCCCTTTTTTCACCAGACCTAAAACAGTCGGTAGTCCATCGAGGCTTTCCATATTCTTTTCTTTGATATATTCCTCAAGTCCTTTTTCACCTTTCTTCTCTGCCCATTCAAAATGGATGCTTCGTTCTCCTTCGTAGTTATAAAGCGGTACGCCAAAACCGCAGGAAGTTTGCACCATGGTGATATCTGCTACAATGATTTGCCGGGTACTTTGATGGATTTTAAAATAGGGTGCAAAGTCGCCCCAGCGCTCATCGCCCGGCAGCACGGTCATGCCTGTTCCATACAAACGTAAAATATTGGGAGCGCCTTCAAAGGAACAAAACATAAAGGTAATACGGCCGTTTTCGAGCGTGTGAGCGGAGGTTTCATTACCACTGCTCACCAGGTCCATATAGGCACATTTATCAGGAGAAAGCACCCGGAAACAATCCAATCCTTTTGGTGAAACATTGATATGACCTATTTCGCTCAATGGAGCGGTAGCTACAAAAAAAAGATGTTGATTTTCTATAAAATCCTGGTGCGCCTTAGAAATTGCGGTATAAAACTTTCCCATCACTAAAAGAATTTGATCACTCAATAAAAAAGAAAGATAATTATTTTTTTGCTGAATTGGCCGATTGCATCCTTCCCAATTGTTGCATCGGATCAAGCAGCCTACAATCATCCATATTCAATATGACCTGTTGATTTTATTTTATAAATCGCTACGAGGCATTGATGATTTGTATTATTTTTAGACGACCGATAAAATTACACCGCATCATCATGAGCATAAAGAACGAATCCACCAGGCCGCCGGTTTCATGCAGTATCGTTTATGCAATTGCAATAACCGGCCTGCTGGCAGGAAGTCTTGATATAATGTTCGCCCTGATTCAATACTATTTAAAAAGTGACAAAAACCCAATTGTGGTGTTGAAATTTATTGCCAGTGCGGTATTTGGAAAAGAAGCGTTAACAGGAGGCTATTTTATGGCATGGGTAGGTTTGCTCTTTCACTTTCTGATTGCTTTTGGATGGACAATATTTTTCTTCCTTATTTATCCACGAATACCTCTGCTATCAAAAAACAAATTCGTCACCGGGCTCTTCTATGGTATATTTATTTGGCTGGTTATGAACCTGCTGCTGCTGCCCCTCACAAAAGTTCCTCCATCTTCATTAATTGCAGCAAATGCAATAACAGGAATGTTGCTCCTGGTGGTGGCTGTAGGCCTCCCCATTTCAATATTGGCAAACAGATATTATCTAAAAAGATGGGAGCGGCGCTGCTACCAAAACATACACAGTGTAATATGAGAATAACTGAAATTCAGCTATTGACCGACAAGATGGAAGATACCATTTATTTTTACCGGGATATTTTGGGGTTAAGCGTTATTACTACTGAAAACAAGGTGACAAAGTTTTCAGCCGGAACCTCAGTGTTGACTTTTCATCAATCATACAATAAAAATCCGGTTTATCATTTTGCATTTAATATTCCAAAAAATCAATTTAATGAGGCATTGGATTGGGCAACTTCAAAATTTCAACTGATAGAAATAACCGCTTCCACCCGTGTAGCAGATTTTCAAAACTGGAACGCCAAAGCATTTTATTTTTATGATAACAATCAAAACATTGTTGAATTGATAGCCCGGTTTGACCTGGACAATGATGCACAGCAACCGTTTGATGGCTCATCTGTTTGCTCCATCAGTGAAATGGGGGTGGTGGCAAGTGAACCGCAAATATATTCGTCGAAATTGATGGCAGGTTATGACCTTGAATTATTTCAGAAACAGTTACCCAAAAAAGATTTTATAGCAGTAGGCAATGACGAGGGGCTTTTGATAATAGTGTCTGAAAACAGGATTTGGTATCCCACCGATATTCGTTCTACAAAGCATTGGGCCAAAGTGACTATAGCGTACAATGGGCAGCCGACAGAAATCATGATAGATTAATTTATATAAAACACAATCCGTAAAATTGCATTTACCGCCACTTGTTTATTATGGTCCCTGGGAATTTACCCCTGCTATCTGAAAAAATTGACGCAAATCATTCCTGTCTCATTCAAATGAGCGTTCAAAATAAATGGCGCAAAATAAACTGGCACGATTTTATTTGCGGGATAAATAGTACATAAAATTTGGTTATCTTAGAGCTCACAACAATTTGCCCTGGATAATTAATTGTTTTTTTCCGGACTTCTATTTGCAATGTTGATGGTAAAAAATAATGAAGGCTTTTAATTGTTTTATCAAAAAAAAAATTTGGCAAATAAAAAAATCGTTTAAGTTTAGAACCAATTTCCTGGAAATTTAATTGAATGAATCAGTTGAACCATTAACCATCATACTATAAAGCAGTGCCTTCATGACAGAAATTGGAATTACTACCCTCTTATTAATCATAGCAAACATTTTTTGCTCCATTCAGGGTTTAAACGACTACCCATCTTTCAAGCGGTTTAATTTTGACATTGATCAAATCATTTCTAAAAAAGATTATAAGCGCCTCGTAACATCGGGCTTTTTTCACGTAAGCTGGCTCCATCTTTTCGTAAGCATTGCATCTCTTTTTTTCTTTAGCCGGGGGTTAGAATTACAATTGGGAGGATTTAAATACCTGTTGATCTATTTAGGCAGCATGGTGGGGGGCAATCTTTTTGCATTGTTTATTCATCGTAATAGCGGCGATTACAGGGCAGCCGGGGCTACCGGGGCCGTAACGGGAATCATATTTGCCACCATCGCCTTATTTCCCGGTTTTCAGATTGGTATTTTCGGAAATCTTCTTCCGATACCTGGCTGGTTTTATGGTTTTCTATATGTATTATTTTCAATTTATGGAATCAAATCCAAACGGGATAATATTGGACACGAAACACATTTGGCGAGTGGTATTGCAGGTATTATTATTGCCCTCCTAATTTCACCCTCTTCGTTCATCAATAACTATATAGCAATACTCTCTGTTGTTATACCTTCCATGTTCTTCATTTTTATCATTACAAACAGACCGGGTTTTATTTTGATTGACAACCAGTTTTTTTACCGGCAAAAAAGAAAATATAAAATTGAGCAAATCCTCCATTCAAAGGATGTAGATCACCAACATGAAATTGATTTAATATTGGAAAAAATTCACCAGCACGGAATGGAAAGCCTCACCAGGACGGAACGGGACAAATTGAATTTTTATTCAAAAATAATTCAGTAACCCATTTTATTTGCTGGCAATTATCCAGGGGATAAAACCTGCTTCGGAAGATTTCAATTAACTATTAGAACAAAATACAGAATCCTAAAAATAACTTTTTATGGAGCCGCCAAAGATTGTATCTGTTAGTAATGCGGAACATTATACCTGGGGACAAAGCAGCGACGGTTGGCACCTGTTAAAGCATGAAGCGTTATGTGTAATAGACGAGCAGATGGTGCCAGGCAGCAGCGAACAACTTCACTTTCACCACAAAGCACAACAATTATTTTACATTTTATCCGGCGAAGCAAGTTTTGAGATCAACCAGCAACCCTTTCATTTGCATGCCGGAGAATCCTTACACATTCCACCGGGTACTCCTCACAGGATATTCAATAAGGGCGCTGCCGGCCTGCGGTTTATTGTTATTTCGTCTCCCCCATCACATGGCGACCCGGAAAACATGTAATCAAAATTGTGTTTTTTTAAGTCTTGCGGCATCGTTATCAGAAGCCTGCTCACTTGTTAAAGCTAAATTGCAGCTAAAAATGATCCGGCTGGTAGTATAAAAAATAAATTCGCTTAATTTGTCATCCATTATTTTTGATTGGCTCATTGATAAGGTTTGCTTTCTTTGAAGCCTTTCGGGGCTGGTTTTTAAACACCCATTATCAATTATCATTTACAAAATGAAATTATATTTTACTACGGCGCTTCTATTGACCGGCTTTTTATTTAGCTGCAATACCAACAGCAACAAACAAGATAGTAATGTCATCGCATCTACTCCCCTTATCAATTATTCTGTCACTAAGTTTTTTCCTCATCAAACCAACTTATATACGGAGGGATTTTTAGTGCACAACGGACAGCTATTTGAAAGTACCGGATCGCCGGATGATCATCCACAAACGAAGTCGGTGATTGGCATTATTGATTTAGGCACCGGAAAAATGGATCAAAAAGTGGAGATTGACAAATCGAAGTATTTTGGCGAAGGCATTGTAATTTTCAATGATAAACTGTACCAGCTTACTTATACCACGCAGGTAGGTTTTATTTATGATATCAAAACATTTAAGAAGACCGGCGAATTCAGGTATACCAATATTCAGGGCTGGAGCTTAACCACCAACGGTACCGAGCTGATCATGAGTGATGGCACCGATAAATTAACCTTTCTTGATCCTGCTTCGATGAAGCCGGTGAAAGTATTGGCGGTTACTGAAAATGGAGTGCCGGTGGAAAATCTCAATGAACTGGAATTTATAAAAGGATTCATATATGCCAATGTGTGGCTATCTGATTTTATTGTAAAGATTGACCCGGCAAATGGTAAGGTAATTGGAAGGCTGGATTTCACTTCACTAAGTTTTGAAGCAAAAAATAAGAACCCGGATGCTGAAGTATTGAATGGAATTGCGTATGATGCCGCCGCAGATAAGATTTATATATCAGGTAAATTATGGCCCAATATTTACCAGGTAGAATTTGCGCATTAATGATGACAGCAGCGTGATTAGAAACGATTGCAATAAAATGTGAAGGGTAAACTATTTTGTTGGTGATAGCCATGCTTCCGGGCCGTCTGCACGAACACCAACAATGTCCGAAGCCCACTATCCGCCGTTGTTGCGTGTTGTGCTGATGCCAATGCAGCGATGGCAACACCAACAACTGGTAGAACAAGCTAAGTTGTAGGTGATAGCCATATTTCCCGTTCATCTGCACGAAAATCATTTGCTACGAGAAACAGTGACGATTGACTGTAGATAGTATGCTGAGTTGTTGGTGATTGCTTTGCCTCAAGGCCATCTGCACGAACACCAACTACGGCGGGGACGGCGGGACGGTGGAAACAACTACCTAAAATGGTGAAACATCAGATATAGTCCGAAGCCCACTATCCGCCGTTGTTGCGTGTTGTGCTGATGCCATTGCAGCGATGGCAACACCAACAACTGGTATTGAACAAGCTAAGTTATTGGTGATAGCCTTGCCTCCAGGCCATCTGCACAAACACCAACAACGGCCTAATAAAAAGCATCCAGC
>JBBQTL010000243.1:0-8692 GCA_038213285.1 Chitinophagales bacterium | reverse complement strand
CGTAGCTATGACTTTGCAAAAAAACGGTATGAGGTGGGTATGTTACCAACGCTTGATTTAATTACCAATCAGAATAATTTATTCAGGGCAAAACTGGAAATGGTTTCCAACCAGTTCGATTATGTTTTTAAAATGAAAGTGCTGGAATTTTACAGGGGCCAGGGATTGAAGTTGTAGAAGCCTCCCCTTGCCCCTCCGAAGGAGGGGGACTTGGAAAGAGTAAAATAATTTGATCCGCTTTTCTTAAACAGGGATAGGAATCAATTTATAATACGTAAGTCGCCCTATTTGGTGAATAAAGAACATTAAAGAAATATCGTACAAGTGAGTGTCCCGAGGCAGCACACAAAACCTCACTCGGGATCGAGAACACAACGATGCTGAATAAAGATTACATGTTGGTAACAACAAAACTATCAACACAAACGACAAACAACTAACATGAGTAAAACTGTTAAATGGATTTTAATCGGGCTGGTAATTTTAGTGGTAACGCTGGGTGTATTAAAAGCGGCCGGTGTATTTGGTGAGAAAGAGGGCACCAAGGTAACAGCGGAAAAGGCACAGAAACGCACCATCATTGAAATAGTAAATGCCAGTGGGAAAATATACCCCGAGATTGAAGTGAAAGTAAGTCCCGACATTAGCGGGGAGATTACAGAGCTGACCGTACAGGAAGGTGACAGTGTAAAAAAAGGCCAGATTGTAGCCAGGATATATGCTGACATTTACAGCATACAGGCTAACCAGGCTGCCAGTGGCGTGGCACAAAGCCAGGCCCAGGTTGCCAACTCGCAGGCGGCATTGGACGCATTGAAAGCCCAACAGGACCAGGCGCAAAAAGCATTTAACATGCAAAAGCAGTTGTTTGATGAAAAAGTGATCAGCCGCAATGAATTCAATATAGCGGATGCCAACTACAGAAGTGCACAGGCCAACTACAATGCGGCTAAGCAGGGGATTCGTGGCGGACAGGCGGCAGTACAAAGTGCAGAGGCCAACCTCGCCAAAGCAAATAAGGATTTAAGTCGTACCGCTGTTATAGCCCCCATGAATGGCGTTGTAAGTCTGCTGAATGTAAAGAAAGGCGAACGGGTAGTTGGAAGCAACCTGATGTCGGGTACCGAAATGCTGCGTATTGCAGATATGGCGAAAATTGAAATCCGTGTAGATGTAAGCGAGAGTGATATTCCAAAAGTACATTTAGGGGATAGCGCCATCGTAACTGTAGATGCATATAGTGATCGGAAATTTAAGGGCCTTGTAACACAGATTGCGAGTAGTAACAACGGAGCTGCCTCCCAGGCAGCTTTGGCCAATACCAGTACCGATGTTACCAATTATAAAGTGTATGTACGTTTATTGCCGGAGAGCTATACTGACCTGTTGGGAAAAGGAGCGTACCCTTTCAGGCCCGGTATGAGTGCCAGTGCCGATATTCAGACCAAAACACATATCAATGTATTGAGTGTACCCATCAATGCGGTTACTACCCGGGATATCAATGATACCAGTAATATTGTAAAAGATGCAGGGGATGATGCATTGGTAAAACCCGCCGTTAATGCAGATGACCTGGAAGTGGTTGTTTTTTTAGTAGATAAGACCGGCCTTGTATCAAAGGTGAAAGTAAAAACAGATATACAGGATATTAACTACATTGAAATAACCGCAGGGCTCAAGGAAGGCGATGAAGTGATTACGGGTCCGTATGATGTGGTGAGTAAATTATTAAAAGTAAAAGACAAGGTAAAAGTGGTAGACAAGAAAGACCTTTTTGAAAAGAAAAAAGAATAGCAGCCTGGCGGACATTCCAAAAAAGCTGAGGGGCTCCCCAAAGCAGCAATTTTTTGCAAATGTAACAGGGTTATCCACTATTATTTAAAACAACTTTTCAGAAACTGAAAAGTTGTTTTCGTTTTACCTGGAATCGCTGAAGTGAAAATTATAATTAACCGGATACTGATTCAACCATAAAAAGCAGTACATTTATTGAGCCATTAAACTGCATTTGCGATAATTTATCGCCACTATTACAGGCAGTTTGTTAAGCGTTCTAATTATCCTCATCAAGACCAAGTATAACTATTCAAGTCGTTACAATCATTCAATCGCATAAATTAAACAGGTATGAAAAGATTTATTAGCATTGTATACCTGCTGCTTTTTACCTGCCTGGTGCATTGCCATACTTTTGCTCAAAATTCATTGCTGGTGAACTTTGGAAGCTCCAATTGTTACAATACTGATGCACCTGTATTTTCGATCATTAAAAATCCTTTGAGCCTATCACCATCCTTATTAGCCAACTGCGATCTTGCGGCGCAATTGCCGGATTTCTATAACGTATTTATCGCCTACAATCCAAAGAACAATAAAATATACGTAGCCGATATCAGGAGTGGAACAGAAACAAAGATCTGGGTAATGGATATGGGTCTGCCATCGAATATTGCCTGCCCCGTTATTCCGCTTTCGCCTACTTATTCGTATAGTTACATTTCCAATAATTTTGAGTTTGACAATAACGGTGATTTATGGTCATTTTCAAATTACGATGTAACAACCGGGCAATGCAATATGGACAAATTTGATGTAAACTCCGGCCAGGTAATCAATACAAGGGTTTTGCAGTTTCCTGCGGGTAATTTTCCTACTAGCATCAATAGCGGCGATCTTACCATATTACCCAACGGCCGAATGTTTGCCACACTTGGCAGCTTTCCATCGAGGCTGTACGAAATAAATAACTACAGCAGTACCACCACTAATGCAAGCGCTGCCTTTTTACAAACAATGCCTAAAAACTGTTATGGCATCGCTTACCTCAACGGACAGTTGGAAGTAACCGGTATTGACTTTTCGGGCACCTGCTATTATTTTGACTATACCATCAGCACCAATACATTGGGCATTGAAAAACCATTTCAAATAAGCCAGGGGCCTATTGACAATTCGAGTTTAACACCTTCCGTCGGCGTTACCAAGCAATTGGTGAATGCAAGCAAGGTAAATAGCAATACTGCTAATCTCTCTTACGAAATATATGTAAAAAACATAGGGAATGTAATCATTAACGATATCAATATTACGGAGGATCTTGGTGCCGTATTTGGTGCCGCCAACGTATCAAACGTAAGGATTTCTTTTGTTGCAGGTGCCAATAATGGTGGATTTACATTGAACCCATCCTTTAACGGAACCACTATTACCAGCTTACTAAATGCAGGACAAAATTTACCTAACCAAACGCTCAGCAATACCGACTATTATTTTAAGGTGTTGGTAAAATGCAGGGTTACTAATCTTAACGCAGCAACCATCTATTTGAATTCGGCTATTGGTACCGGCAACATTGGGAATAGCGGAAACGGCAGCCTGATTAATGTGACCGATTCTTCCAACAACGGAACCGAAGGAGTCACAGACCCCAACAATAATGGCAATGCCGGTGAGGTTGGTGAAAATGTGCCAACACCCTTTAATTTCAGTACTCTGCCTGTTCGTTTTGTAAATGTAGCTGCTACCCTAAACAATAAAAGTTCTGCCACGGTAAAATGGGTAGTGGCAACACCAACCATTAATGCAGAAAAATTTGAAGTGGAATATAGTGCTGATGGCAATAGCTGGATACCATTAACTGAAGTAAAAATCACCCATTCCAACCAGGCAAATTACCAGTTTACTCATCTGCAAATTCCACCGGGTAATTTGTATTACCGGATTAAGCAGACAGACAATGATGGCTCGTATGTTTACAGCAGGATTGTATTGCTCCGCAATAAAACAACCGATCATTATGTTATTTTCCCAAATCCTGCCAACAATTATATCCAGGTTTCAGTTTCTTATTATCCCGTTGGAAAAACGGATATTGAATTGTATGATGCTACCGGAAGAAAAATTTTATCCAAACAAATGCTGGCATCTACTGAAGAAATCAATACGGCTCTTTTACCGGATGGTACTTATCTTTTAAAACTGGTACACAATAAAGAAGTGAAGATGCAGAAGGTGATGGTTGTACATTAAGGCAAGCTCCCACCATGGTGTAGATGTCTGCCCGTCTCCGCTGCGGCGAAGAGTTTTTTGAAAACCCAACTTCTTGCTGGTATATTTCTACATATCCTGATTGATTGAGATTTGTCAATAACTTTTGGACCAGACATTTGTTTCCTATGTCAGCAACGTTGCGTCGCACTCTTGTACGGCATACCGTTGTGGAACTCCTTTGAAATTATGTTACTCCGATTTATCCTGGGGTGACATTTTTTTTAATTCAAACCTTTGCTCTTTACCTAATCCGGTCAGCCGGGGACCGGCAGACCGGATTAGGTAAAGAGCGCTTCAGCCACTGTTACACTTTCGGGTTTGCCTACATCTACCAATTTATCACCGGTATGATCGTAGCCGAGAATAAGATGATCTTTTGCAAGATCAAGATAGGGTTCGGTGAGGGAAAATTTGCCCTGCTGACGTATCAGTGAAAATATTTCCGGCTGAAAAACTACTATACAACTGTAGGCTTTTTGAATCAATGAACGGGCGCTTTCCGGGTTGAGTAAGTGCGGCCCTTTTTCTTCTCCCGTTTTCACATTTCTCCAGCCACAGAGCCGGTTATTTTTATCAAATAAAAAATAACGCGAGGTGGTTCTGTTAGTTACACCAAAAGATATCAATGGTTTATTTTGAAGGTGAAAAGAAATCAGTTTATCTAAATTGAGATCAGTAAGAATGTCCACATTCAGGGTTATGAATGGCTCATCTCCCTCCAGCACAGGCCTTGCTTTTACGAGGCCACCACCGGTTTCCAGCACTTCAATCCTTTCATCACTGATCATTATATTACTTCCCCACCCGTGGCTTTTCTTTACTGCTTCAATTACCTGGTCTGCAAAATGGTGAACGTTTACCACCACATCGGTGATACCGTATTGTTGCAAATATTCAATATTACGTTGCAATAAAGATTTACCATTTACAATAGCCAGGGCCTTGGGATGAGCATCCGTCCATGGTTTAAACCGGGAGCCAAGGCCTGCGGCGAAAATCATTGCTTTGCTTATGCGTGGCCCCCCCGCTCCGCTACTGAGCGGAGAGCCTTGGACTCTGCTGACTTTAATTTCTTCTATTTTTTTGTTTATCGGTTCCAAAATTATTTCGGGAT
The DNA here is from genome assembly GCA_038213285.1 of Chitinophagales bacterium. GTDB lineage: Bacteria > Bacteroidota > Bacteroidia > Chitinophagales > Chitinophagaceae > Ferruginibacter. The sequence continues at coordinate 3,525 of JBBQTL010000243.1, read as the reverse complement.
TATTTTTTACCTGCGAATTTGTAAAACGAATTACTATTATACCTAATTATTCAATTTCCTTCTGCCTGATTGCATCTCTGATTTTTACATCTTCTTTATTGTGAATTGAATCGTCAATTTCTATTGCAAGTTTAAATTGATGGCAATAAAAATCTGCAATGTAAAATAATAACGGATGTTGCCTTCTAAATCTACATCCTAATTGATTCCCTTTAAAAATTCCCAGATAATATTCTCTTCATGTGTTGAAAATTTCTTTAACTCCTCTGCCCTTTTAAAAAGTAAATGAGATGCCCCAAAATGCATATCTTTTATTTGACCTCTCATTGAATACTACTGACATTTTTAGTTAACAGTCAACCTATTTGAATATCTTTTATGAATTGAAAGCTAAGTCCCTTTCAGGGGGTTGGGGGGCTTCATTCCCCCTCAGGGGCGGGGGGCTGCACTTCCTTCTTCCAGTTCTCCCTGTTCATATGCTCCACCACAATCCTCACCTTAAACTTATTTCTCAAATGCCGGGCAATAGCTTCGGCCGCAAACACGCTTCTATGTTGACCACCGGTGCAACCGAAGTTAATCACCAGGTGTTCAAAACCACGCTTGATGTAATTCTCTACCGATATATCAATGACGCTATAAACACTGTTTAAAAATTCGGGCATCTTGGTTTGCTGTTCCAAAAAATCTTTAACCGGCTTATCTAAACCCGATAAATGTTTATACGCTTCAAACCTGCCAGGGTTTAGTATACCCCGCATGTCAAAAACGAAACCTCCTCCATTGATGGTTTCATCTTTTGGATAACCCGTTTTTATAAAAGAAAAGCTATTCACTTTTACCACCAATGGGGTTTCTTCCGTGGCTTGTACCGGTGTAAATTCTTTTACTACTTCATCGCTGATGCACAATTCCAGTACCTTTTTAAATTCGGGTACAGAGATCCCAAGGTTCTGGTTATCAACAAACCATTTTAAATTTTTAAGCGCCTGCGGAATGCTGGTTAAAAACTGCGCCTTGCGCTCAAACAACCCACGGAAACCATAAGCCCCCAATACCTGCAACAGGCGTATTAAAACATAGCCGTTGTACTGGCTGCGAAATACATCCCGGTCAACAGGCTCGTCAACTATTTTTTCAAATGCATTGATATAATCCTCCAGCAATAGTTGCTTCCATTCATCCGGTAAGTTAGCCCTTGCCTGCCATAATAAAGAAGCTACATCATATTGCGGCGCACCTTTCATACCGCCCTGGTAATCTATAAAATGAACGCTCTCACCAAGCCCCTCCGAAGGTGGGCTTACCATGATATTCCTGCTTTGGAAATCACGAAACATGAAATATTTATATTCTGTATAAGAAAGATAATTACTCAACGCCTCAAAATCTTTAATCAGTTTTTGCTTGTCGTAGGGCCTGCGCAAAGCATCCAGAAAATAGTATTTGAAATACAATAAATCGGCCATGATGGCTTCTTTACCAAAGGACGCATTGGTAAGGCATTTTTTATAATCCAGTTCTTCGTGGCCCTTCACCTGCAATAAGGCAAGCTCGTGAAGGCTCTTTTGAAACAGCGAATACACATATTCAGTATACCCATGCTCTTCCAGTTTATTTAGCAAAGAAATATTGCCAAAATCTTGCTGCAGGTAAACTGTTTTATCATCACTGATGCAAAATATCTCGGGCGTAGCCAGTTTCTTTTTATGAAAGTGTTTTGAGAAATAAATAAAGGATTCGTTCTCTTGTATGTTGGCTCCATGTGTAGCAATAAAATTGCCAGCATTGGTATGTAAACGATAATAATATCTTTCACTTCCAGCCTGGGGCAATTTATCAATACTGGTAATGGTTGCATCGGAGTAAGACGCAAACAGTTTCTTAATCGCTTCGTTGGTTGACTGCATTTATTGTAGATCGTGTTTTAGGTAAAAGTAGAATAATTGTTCCATACAAATTACCAAGTGTGCATTTCAAATCTGATAGCTCCTATGTTGCAGTATTAGGTGGCTGGTGAGGACGCTTGCCACCGACCGAAAACAGGAGCGATAATCTGGAATGTACCCAATGGATATTAGTTTGACAGTTTGTTTGTACATTTATAAAAATATATCAATTGAAAAATTTGCAGTTTTTGTTTGCGGTAATTATCTTTTTGGCTGCAAAATCAGCAACCAGTCAAATTTGTAGTCAGCCCGGAACATTGCTAAGTGTTCGTAATTCCTACAGAAGCCATATTGAGTATATCGTATTTACTTTTGTAGACCCATACAATTACAAGGGTGATTTGACAACCACTACCACTGCATCATTTTCTCAAACACCGTTATTTAATATTACTAAACTTAAAGGGCATCATTTTTATAAAATTACTTTTACAAATACTGGCCCCCTTTGCGATACAAAAAACTATGTCCTGGTGCCGCAGAAAAAAATTATAGATTTTGCGCCATTACAAAGGGCGCAAGGGATCATCAGCTATGCAATCGGACTTGCAAAAGGCACAAAAATTACCAGTCATACTGCGTACAATTATCATAGTTTTCACATTGTGAAATTGCGTATTGAATAATTCTTATTGTACCTGTTTCATTTCTCCCAATTGCTTCCCACAAAACCCAGCTCCTTAATGGAAGACAAAAGAATGCCGCAACAGGTTACATTCTCACAATAATTTTATTGGTTATGATTGGCTTTACATCATCATCATTCTAATGATCACCAGTTTGGCAGCCCGGTTAAAATCGGGCGATATCACCGGCACCTGGCATTATAATAAGTGGCTGGTATTTTGTAAATGCTATAACGCAGTTCTTCTGTGCGTTATTCTTTGGCAGCCTGAGTGATGCGTATAAGCGGCTCAAGTCGATATCGTTCTTTTCATTGTTTTCAACTTCTTCCAGGCATTTTACTTCATATGTCAAATAGTAAGGAGTGTATCTTAAATTTTCGCAGTTCAATAACGGGTTACCAATCATTTTTTTAGTAAAAGTGATACCTCACAAGGTTGGCAACCCTTACTATAATTTAAAATGACCCCAACAAGAGGAGTAAACCTGCCAAAAATATATTTTGCATTTTTTGTAATAATCATCCAATGGCTGCATCCAATCTATATAAACAAAAAAAATAAATTAAATATGAAAAAACTAATATCATTCATACTCATCAGTCACCTGCTTATAAATGCCGGGGCACAGGATTACAAATCATTTAAAGTAAACGTTACAGGCAAGGGACAACCAGTAATTTTAATTCCCGGCTATAGTTGCAGTGGAGATGTGTGGAAAGAAACAGTGGATCACTTAAAAGACAGGTACGAATGCCATGTATTTACGCTGGCAGGCTTTGCCGGGGTACCAGCAATTGATTCACCTATCTTAGAAACAGTAAGAAATGAAATTATAAAGTATGTTCAACAAAAGCAACTACATAAACCGATAATGATTGGACATAGCCTTGGTTCCTTCATGAATCTTTGGGTAAGCAGCACTGCACCTGATCTGTTTGGCAAACTGATTT
>JBBQTL010000242.1:0-8708 GCA_038213285.1 Chitinophagales bacterium | reverse complement strand
ATCATGCTGATCATCTAATTGGTTCCAGCTATTTTCTATACTCATCTTTATTGCATTAAATGATTGGCTAATTGTTGTTTAATACGGTGCAGTTTCACTGCCACATGATTGGGTGAAATGCCCAATATTTCTGCTACCTCCTGGTTTTCGTAACCGTCGAGGTTCAGGGAAATAATGGCACGGTCGGTTTCGGAGAGGCGCCTGATGGCTTGTTGCAACCTGGCAGTATCTTCTTTTTGCATACTGCCACTATGCACTGCAGGTGAAATATCTTCCAGCGATTCCTTATAATCTACCACATGCTTTTTCCGTTTATTGGTAAAAATGGTATTCAGGCAAATCCGGTACAACCAGGTGCTGAATTTGGAGTCGTTGCGGAAAGCACTCCAGCTCTTCCATGCCTGCAGCAATACCTCCTGGTACAGGTCTTTTTTTTCTTCTGCGTCGTTTGCATAAAGGGCAACCAGTTTATAAATAATTCCCTGGTTTTCCCGTACCTGTTTTAAAAATTCTGTTTCACTCACGGTATGTTAGTTTATAAAAATAAGGGAGCAACCGCTTAGTTCAATTGGCCCGGACAGTGTGACCACCCCGTGTCATTCCGGTGTTCGTTATATTGCTGCTTCATAAAAAGCACGGTCAAAAATAAATAATGCGCTGAAAGACTTTTGTACAAAATGAAAACCAACTGGTCATATGTTTAACTTATAAATACGATTTATGTTAAAAATTAAAACAGGTGGCAACTGGCCGAACGGTTTGCAGGATATTAGTTGCAGTGCAGTATAAAGAATTACAAACTAATTAATTTTTTTTTACCTGGAACTAAAAATTAATATACCAATATTTCATGTGAGATCGCAAATGGAATGGCGTAAATGGCTGGAGAAAAATCACCGCTCACAGAAATCGTTCCAACAGCACCAACGCCGCCATAGATCACCATTGGAAAGCGTGTAGAAGTTTTCTGCCTCGCACTATATCTTTACCTTTAACAAATGCTTTTATCAGGCCGGCAAATTTCACTCCTTTTACTGTTATTTTTTTCACTCACGGTAAAAGCACAAACGGTTTTTAAAACACCTTCCGGTGCAAAATATCATTTGGCTTCCTGCAGGATGGTTAAAAATGTTTCTGAAGAAATCACCACTGCCCGGGCAGTAGAAGCTGGTCTCCAACCCTGCAAAATCTGTCACCCTCAAAAGAGTGAAGCTTTGATGGCGCCCGCTTTAAATAAAGCCCAGGGGCAAAACAATACTAAACAATGCATCGGACTTACAAAAGCGGGTAGCCGTTGCCGCCACATGACGAAAATTGCCAATGGCTATTGTTACCAGCATCAACACCAGTAAAGATAATTACCCTGTTAACTGTCAAACGGCATATTGAAGGATGTTATTCTAAAATAAATAGGTTAGAGACAGTGCTTTCAAGAATAATACATTAGATTCGTACTATCCATACTATCTAATTGACCTAGTCGTTTAACTGTACCCAATTTTAAATGCAAATAACTTTGTATCGGGAATATTTTTCCTCCTTACACTTTCTTTAAATTTATACCTATCTGAAAACTCGGGCAAGACCTTTGCGTGCCACCTATATTCTTATGGTTAAGCAAATGGATGTCACAACAGCGTTTTACAATCTGAACTGAACGAACAACCACATTTAGTTAACCACAAAACCGGGAATGCTTTGCCTCTACCAAAAATAATTCCTCTTTCTACCGGTATTTTCCTGCTGGTTGCTTCTGCAGGCAATGCGCACCTTCCAGGTATTACCAGGGCAAAGCCCTGGCTGGCTGTTTTCTCCGACACCGATGCTGCTGATTCATTTTACCTGACCCTGCCGGAAAAGGGGTATACCTCCACGTTACCGGGTAGCCTGGGGCGGGCGATTGGCCATATCCTTGCCTGTTACTGGTATACCCGCAATTTAAAAGGGCATATGAGTTGGCTATACACTTTCCGGGTAAACAAGATAGTACCAGCAGCCGTCGTAAACGGGCTTCGGAACAGAATTGATAAAATTATTAGTACAACAAACCGAAAGTAAATTAATTGCCGGTTCAGGTAACGGTACAACCATGACCACTCACATTAAAAACAGGAAACTGCTCAATGGATACACTGATTAAAATACTGGTGGTGGAAGATGAGATGATCATTGCTGCAAAAATATCTATGCAGCTCACCAGCCTTGGTTATGAAGTAACAGGAATACTGCCCCGTGGCGAACAGGCCATTCAACAGGTGAAAGAAAATAAACCTGACATCCTGCTGCTCGACATTAACCTGAAAGGTGAATTAGATGGTATTGAAACAGCCCGCCAGGTGCAACTGTTTGCCGATATCCCCATCATTTATCTTACCGCCAATTCCGACGAAGCTACTTTTAACCGGGCTAAACCTACCAGGCCATCTGCGTTTATTTCAAAACCCTTTAAACAACTGGACCTGCAACGAGCCATCGAACTCACCATCAGCCGGATGGCAGAGCATTCAACCGGTTTGAACACTGAAAACAGGACCGATGAAGTTCAACCCTTTATTTTAAACGACCGCATATTTGTGCGCCTTAAAGAGAAGATGGTAAAAATTATGCTGGCCGATATCCTATACCTCGAAGCAGACCGCAACTACAGCCGCATCTTTACCAGTAGCAAAGAATACGTGCTGGCTGTAACGTTAAAAACCATTGAGGATAAAATGAACATGCAGTTGTTTATGCGTATTCACCGTTCCTATCTTGTTAACATTGGCCAGGTGGATGAAGTAACCGAAACCCATGTAATGATTGCCACAAAACCGATACCGCTCGGCTCCGGTATGCGGGAACAATTGATGCACCGGATAAGGACCTTGTAAACCTAAGTTGCTAAAGTTTTGAAGGAAGCTTGCACAGTACTTGAACGCATCTTATCCTATAACATGATCTCAATTTTAAAAATGAACAATCAGCAAAGAATAGTGGAGTTGTTTAAGAGAATTGATTCTGTAACGCCGGTAAAATAGGACAACCACATTCAATGAACGCAAAATATTTTTTTATATTGATCTCCGCATAAAACTAAAACGATGAATTATTATGTTATTCTTTTCATGGAAAAAATAGCTGCAGATAAAAAGAAAATGCTGGTTTCGGTGGCATTTTCATTTATTGCCAACATGCTAAATGCACAGCCTGTTTTTATGGAGCAACATGCTATGGATAGTTTGCGTAATATAGTAGCACTTAATAAGCAGGACTCAAACGAAGTGCACGCCTTTTATTGGCTTAGTCGCGGTACTACCCTCAGTAATACAAACAAATCTGTAGAATTTGGAAACGAGGGCCTTAATCTAGCGAGGAAATTAAAATTTCCAATGGGGGAGCTTGAATGTTTGGAAGCACTTTCATTCTCTTATGCCATTACTGCTTCATTTGAAAAGGGTTTTAGCACAGCCTATGAAGCGATGGATTTAAGTAAAAAATATGCCCCTGTCCGGGAGATATTTGGAATAAATATGATGGGCTTGCTTTACCAGAAATTAGGAGATGATAAAGAAGCACTTAGTTGGGCGCAAAAAGCATACTATCATCCTGATATAAAGCAGGCAGATAATTTTACTCAATGGAGTGCGATGTTCCTGTTAGCACAGGAACATGAAAGAGAAAACAACCTGGATTCTTCGTATCGTTTCGCCCTCGAAACGCTTGACTATTCAAAACGCTATTTTCCGTTCCAGGAAGATTACCCGATGTTGATATTAGCCCGGGTTAACAGCAAACTTAAAAAATATGATGAAGCCGTTAGTTATGGAAAACAAGCCCTGGATGCTTCGCGAAAAACGAATGAAATCTTTTTTGCGAATGAAGTAGAAAATGAATTGGCTACCATTTATTTTAACGGGAGTACACCAGATTCAGCTGAAAAGTATGCAAGCCTGGCACTGCAGGGAGCAACCCAACTCAGAAATTATCGGGTAATAGCGAATGCATCCAATTTATTGTCCCGGATTTTTGAGAAAAATGACCCGGCAAAAGCGTATGCTTTTCTAAAGACCTCAACCGCTGCAAACGACACTATTACCAACGTTGAAAAGACCAGGCAGGTAAAACAACTGGAGATCAAAGAAGGACAACGTGTTGCTGATTTGCATTTAGCTGAAAAATCTGCTAAAGATCAGTTACGCTTTAATACTACTGCCGGACTATTCATAAGTGCGCTTGTAATTTCAATTATGCTTTATCGGAACAATCGTAACAAACAAAAAGCAAACGGGGCATTGCAACACAAAAACGATAAAATAGAAAGAACAGTCTCAGAACTCAATACAGCCCAGGCATCGCTGTTAGCAAGAAATGCAGAGAATGAATTGTTACTAAAGGAAATTCACCACCGGGTAAAAAATAACCTCGAAGTAGTAAGTAGTTTGCTGGCCCTGCAAAGTGCGCAAATAGATGATCCCAATACCAAAGAGGCCATGCTGGAAGGACAAAACAGGGTACATTCCATCGGCATTGTACACCAAAAGCTGTACCAGGGTACCAACCTGGGCGCCATTGAAATGAAGGATTACTTTATCAACCTCAGTGAAAGCATCCTTGATTCATTTGGCGCTGAAAAAAGAGTAACCATCGAATGTGCCATGGAGCAACTGGATGTGGATATTGATACCGCTGTACCACTCGGGCTCATTGTAAACGAACTGTTAACCAATACGCTCAAATATGCCTTCCCCGAAGGCAAACATGGAAACGTAAGGATAAAACTTCACCAACAGGCTGATGGTATATTGCAGCTGGAAGTATCGGATGATGGCGTTGGCAAATCGGGCCTTACACATGGCACCGGGTTTGGCAGTCAGCTCGTATCCCTGCTCACCCAACAATTAAGCGGCTCCATGCGGGAAGAAGTGAAAAATGGTACCAGCATTTATTTCGAGTTTAAACCAATAAAAGCTGCCTGATGCGTGGCCGCCATACCCGGTTCCCAGGCATTAGTGAGCTGCGGCATCTTGTGGGGTGCATTTCAAATTGTCGCAGCATACCCCAGTTATAGATTTGCCGTTAAGGCGTTCAGACGTTTTTTTTTGTTTGATAACTCAACGTCTGAACGCCTTCACGGCAATTTCTCATGCTTTAATTTTAAAGTATAATGCGACAATTTGAAATGCGCCTTTTTTGTGTGTACTTCCAATTGTTGTTGAATCACTTTCCGCATCCAATCAACAACTATCCCTCTCCAGTATTTCGCTGGTAAATAAATCCACCCCTTCGGACAGTTATCCGCCACTTTCGTCCTTACCAGAAACTTTTTACCCTATCAGAAGTGTAAGTTTAAGTTCCAACAGATGACTGACTGCGTTCAAGACAATACTTGAAATGCAATGCATTGATCATCCTCATTTTTCACAAATAAACCTACGCAACAATGAACAACAAATTACTTTTCAAAATGAAATTACTTTTTTTTGGATTGATGCTCCTTTCTTATGCCGGCATCAGCCAAAACAAAAATGTAATCTCCACACACAGGGTATTTCCCAAAATAGAAAAGGTGATGGAATTTGAGAAAGCCCTGGCGTCCCACGCACAAAAATACCATACCGGTGATGTCCATTGGCGTGTATTTGTTGTTCAATCAGGCCCTGATATGGGCGGTTACCATATTACAGAAGGTCCTAAAACCTGGGAAAGTGAAGATGCAAGAGGCGATATCAATCCGGAACATCAAATGGACTGGAATAAAAACGTAGCCATCTATTTAACTGATAAGCAATCGGGTGGGTATTCTGTTTACCAGGAATCGTTAAGTACCATTGCGCTGGGAGATTTTACTGATAAAATCAATATCTCGCATGTGTATCCCAAACCCGGGCAAAGCGATCATGTAATGATGATCGTTAAAAAATTAAAAAAAGTCTGGGAGGCCTCTGGTGTAACCGTTGCTGTATATGTTAGCAGTTCTTCCGGCCCTGCACAATATACATTGACAACAAGGTACAAGCAGGGATTAAAAGAACGGGCAGATGGTTTCCGCAAGCCGTTCAAAGAAGTGTATGAATCTGTATACGGCGAAGGCGCTCATGCACAATACCTGAAAGATGTGGCTGAACACGTTCAGGAAAGCTGGAGTGAGTTACTTTTTTTCCGAAAAGATTTAAGTTCAAAATAAGCCATTTTTCCATGTTGATAGTTCAACTACCTCATCATTATGAAAATAATGGTGGGGTTTGTTTTACTATTCACTGCTTAGTCAGAAACAGGACGCATGGTACTTCATGGGTACGATTAAACAGGGTTCAATAAAACTTCACTGGTTTTTAAAGCTGGTAATTCATATCGATCAGCTCCTCAAATTGATGAGGTTTCTGTAACATGCTAAAACGCCGCATTGTTTCAAACCAACACACAATGAATTCAACAGAAACTGTTTCATTTAAAAAGGAAAATGCATTACCTCCGCTTTCAGAGCATGCTGTGCTGCGTTATGCCACATTTATTGTTTTGTATTTTTCTCAAGGTATTCCGGAGGGCATAACGATATTCGGGATACCTGCATGGATGGCTATGAATGGTAAAAGCGCCGGGGAAATCGCTGGTTATGGTGCCGTAATAATGATTCCGTTCAGTCTTAAGATTTTATTGGCGGCACTGATGGAACGATATACTTTTCTGCCCATGGGACGAAGAAGGCCCTGGATGCTATTCGGTCAGTTTGGTATCACGTGCAGCCTACTGGCACTTTCTTTTGTACCTAACCCTTTAAACAATGTAGCATTGCTTACCAGCCTGGCAGTATGCGTGCATGTTTTTATCATGTTCCAGGATATTGCTACCGATAGCCTGGTGATAGATATTGTACCGTTTAAACAGCAAGGCAAAGCCAACAGTTTGATGTGGGGTTCTAAAATTGTGGGCACTTCTTTATCATTGGCATTGGGAAGTTGGCTTATTAACCACTATAGCTTTTCATTTGCCGTTTCATTAATGGCTGTTACTGTGCTGTTTTTTATGCTGGTGCCGTTCATAATGAGAGAGCGGCAGGGAGAAAAATTATTACCCTGGAGTGCCGGTGCCACTTCACCTGATGCAGCAGTACTGGCAATTGATAGCTGGGGTAAACTCTTCAAATCGTTCAGGCAGGTGCTATTATTGCGTAATATATGGTTACTGATCATCACCACTTTTATAATAGTGGGTGCCATCCACTACATGAGAACATTGCTTCCCGTTTTTACCATTCAACATCTTGGATGGGATAATGTTTTTTATTCCAAAACGTATTCCTCTACCAACCTGGCCGGGGGAATAATTGGAATGGTGACAGGAGGTTTTATTATTTACCGGTTTGGTGTAGTTCGCATGTTGCAGAGTGTGCTTTTACTCACAGGCGTACTTGCTGGCATGATGGCCTTTTCCATTGCGTTTTGGCAAAACAAACCTGTTGTAATTACTTTTATTGGATTCATCAATGTGTTTATAGTGCTGCTCAATATTGGTGTGTTGGCATTGGCTATGCAACTATGCTGGAAACGAATTTCGGCCATGCAATTTACCTTTTGCATGACGGTGTTTAATGGTGCCCTTGCAGCAGGTGCAGCGCTGTTTGGATTGCTTCGTAATTATATCCAGTGGCAGGCCGTTTTTATTGTGTTTGTTATCATGACATTTTTTGGCGCTTTGCTATTAAGATTTATTAAAGTGAAGAAACATTTGGAACAGGTAGAAGAATTAGAGCAGAACTATTTGAGCAATAAAGCAAGGACTTACTGAAGTTTAATATAGTATTTCTTTAGCTGCAGGGTAAGCCAATTTCAACCGGTTTTTATCTATGCGTAAAGATTAGCTAAAATATTTAGCTACTTATTCGCTGCCTTTTATCAACTAGAATGAGTTGGCTGTTCTATCCCTGGTAAATAGAACCACCCTTTCGGACAGTTTTTGACCCTGTTCGTCCAAAAGAGTTATTTTATTGAAATAACCAGTATACATTCATAATACGATCCGTCTTAAAAGTATTTGCCAGGTTAGCCTGTTAAATCAATCCCCTTAGATAACACAAACAAGTACCCTCTTGAACAGCCTGTCAATACAATCAATATTACAAGTAGTTTTTAATTAGAATCACTATTAAATAAACAAGCTTTTTCAACACTTTCTTGAACCCTAATAAAATTCAGCTTCTCCCAAAGCTTAATACAATCATGTGTCTATACCAGATCAATGGTTGATTGCTTCCTTGGTACGGCTTAATTATTATTTAAAAATTTAAATTAACATTCATGAGAAATTTCAACACGCTAAGGGCAAACATCCACCAACAACATGGTCTTTCAGCCATTTTGTATGCTGTTCTCTTTACTATTTTGCTAACAGGAAGCATGCAGTATGCCCTGGCACAATGACAGAAACTGTTCAGAACTTTAGAAGAACATTCTTCGGTTCGTGACTGCCGTCACTTTTTAGAACCACAGAACATCTATTAACCATAAGTTCATAATTATGCCTGCGACCTTATTATTAAAAGTCTTTAAAAAATTTAAAAAAAACATGAAAACATTTATTCATCTTTTAGTTGCGTTTTTGGTTTGCTCTTACGCTCAAACATCAGCCCAGGCCCCCAACGGCACGACGGTTGCCGGGGGCAATGGAGGAGGCAGCGGGGCCACTCAGTTGAATGCTCCATTGGGCGTGTATGTGGACGGGTCAGCCAACGT
>JBBQTL010000241.1:0-8736 GCA_038213285.1 Chitinophagales bacterium | reverse complement strand
TTGTCTTGAAGAAAGATATCAATCACTTATCAGTAAATGCAGGATGGAGTGGTTATTACGATACCAGGCATAACTCCCGTAAACACAATGCCAATAATGATTACTATTCAGGTAATACCATTGATGGCAATACCTTTTCTGCTTCATTGAATCATGGTGTGGCTATTGGTAAAAATGGAGGATTCATTAATTATTCCGCCGATTTTCGTACACAAGGCAAAACCTACAGGGCTGCACCCGTATCTGCAGATTATGCGACTATTAAATATGCTTTACCGGATGTTAACTTCGGCCGCAGGGCCTTTGGAGATGGCTCTATTACCACCGGTGGAATAATGTATAACATGGAAATACCTACCAACGCAAGTAAAAAAACTACGTTCTATTCTTTCGGAGGTTACAATACTAAATCATCCGATGCTTTTGCCTACACCAGGTCATACGGTTCAAGACCAGAACGCTTTCCTGCACGTGCAGACGGAAGTTTAATTATGGTACCATCCATCATGCGTACTACCAAAGACGGAAGTATCTATTACAATCCACATATACAAACGGATATTAAAGATGCCGCTTTTGCAATGGGTATAAAAGGAAATGCAGGCAATGACTGGACCTGGGATGTAAGTAATAATACAGGCTCCAACAATTTCCACTATTATGGTGATAAAACTTTTAATGCATCTGTAATTGGTGATGCATCGCAAACTCATTTTGATGATGGAGGTTTTAACTTTTTACAGAATACTACTAATCTTGATTTTAGTAAATCGGTTAAGGGTGTTGCGGAAGGGCTCAACCTGGCTTTTGGCGGAGAGTTCAGGTATGAAAAGTATAAAATTTTCCAGGGTGAAGAAAGATCTTATAAAGGCTATCAGCCAAACCCGATATTATATCCCAGTTTACTTCCTGCTAATCCAACTGCATCTGATACAGCAGATGCAACAAAAACACCAGCCTCCGGTGCACAAGGTTTTCCTGGATTTAGCAATACAGACCAGGTAAATGCCAATCGTACCAATGTTGGTGTATATGCGGATGCAGAAATTAATGTTACAAAAAAATGGCTGATTGATGGCGCTGCACGTTTTGAAAACTATTCTGACTTTGGATCTGTATTAACTGGTAAGCTTGCAACACGTTATAAAGTAGCCAGCAATTTTAATATTCGTGGTTCGGTAAGTACCGGCTTCCGTGCCCCTTCACTGGCGCAGATAAATTTCAGCAATACGCTTACTTCTTTCAGCAATGGTGCATTGGTTCAGTCATTGGTAGCGCCGAATACAAGCGCCATTACAAGGGCTGCAGGTATCCCTGAATTAAAACAAGAAAAGTCGGTAAATGCAAGTCTGGGTTTTACATTTAAACCGGCAAATGCATTTACAATAACAGTAGATGGCTATGTTGTTAAGATGAAAGACCGGGTGGTATTATCAGGTCTGTTCAGCAAAGATGATGCAACATTGCCTCCTGGATTTACTTCCCAATTCCCTGCAGAGGTAGGTACTGCACAGTTTTTTGCAAACGCGGTAAACACAACTAATTATGGTATTGATATCGTGGCTGATTATGCAAAAAGATGGGGCAAAAATACACTGCGGTTTTTATTGGCAGGAAATTTTCAAACAATCAATATTGATAAAATCAATATCCCAACTGCTTTAAACGGAACAGCACTTAACCGTAAAACTTTTTATAGTGACCGTGAAGAAGCCTTCCTGAAAGCATCTGCTCCAAATAGTAAACTTTCTCTTGGTGTAGATTATGCAATAGGTGCTTTCGGAGCTAAGGTTCAGTTTACTTCTTTTGGCACAGTAAAATTAACCGGTTTTGGAGATGGGGAATCACCCTCTGGTGACAACCCGAATTATTCTGGAATTAATCCGCAGGTACCTGCAGATAATGGCAGTGGTTATGTGCCGGAAATATTCAATTATAGTGGAAAAACAACTACAGATGTTTCTCTATTTTATAAGTTTAGCAACAGAGTATCGCTGTTCATTGGAGCCGACAATTTATTTAATGTGCATCCCAATCTAGGTGTTAATCCTTTAGCAAAAGGCTGGTACGGTGATAACGAATCCGGTGGTCCCTGGGATTCTGTGCAAATGGGATTTAACGGAAGAAAATTATTTGCAAAACTGGCATTTGATTTTTAAAAATTATAGTAATTGAATTAATGTAACAGGTTTACAAATTAGAAACGGAAAACGTCCCAACAACTAAAAACTGTTGGGACGTTTTTTATACGTCACTGAATTTGCGGGCAAATAAATTTCAGTCAAACAGCTTCCTTTTGAAAATCAATTCATAAAAATGCTTATGCAAGTACCGGCGCAAAATAAATGATTGACAGTTGGAGCTATTGTAAATTAAACCAATCAATTTATTAAACAATTTGCCTTAAATATGGCTTAATATTACAGGTGGTTTCATTTATCAATATTAATTCGGTTTATTTGATCATAAAAAACAATAAAAACACATGAGAAAAAAAATCGTTGCCCTTGCGGTAATTTGCCTGTTTGCAAATGATGGCTTTGGCCAGGCAAAACTGGTTGAAAAAATCGTAAAAAAAGGAAACGAACTAATCATCCCTTACGAAAAATATGTTTTTCCCAATGGCCTCACACTGGTAGTGCATGAAGATAACAGTGACCCGATTGTACACGTAGATGTAACCTACCATGTAGGCAGCGCAAGAGAAGAGATCAAAAAAAGCGGGTTTGCTCATTTTTTTGAACACATGATGTTCCAGGGAAGTGATAATGTAGCGGATGAGCAGCATTTTAAAATAGTGACTGCTGCTGGTGGTACATTAAATGGCAGTACCAATTTAGACCGTACCAATTATTATGAAACAGTACCCAATAACCAATTAGAGAAAATGCTTTGGCTGGAAGCTGACCGCATGGGCTTTTTGCTGGATGCAGTAACCCAACAAAAATTTGAGGTACAGAGAAGTACGGTAAAAAATGAGCATGGTCAGAACTACGATAACCGTCCCTATGGGCTCACCGGGCAATATATCAGCAAAAACTTATACCCCTACGGCCATCCCTATAGCTGGTTAACCATCGGTTACCTGGAAGACCTGGACCGGGTAGATGTGAATGACCTGAAGAAGTTCTTTCTTCGCTGGTACGGCCCTAATAATGCCACACTTACCATTGGCGGTGATGTAAAAACAGCAGATGTGGTAAAATTAGTGGATAATTATTTTGGCAATATACCAGCAGGCCCGGCAGTACAAAAAACGACATTGCCTTCAGTAAAAATTGAATCGGATCGTTATGTTTCTTACACGGACAATTACGCCCGCCTGCCGGTTTTATCCAAAACCTTTCCAACGGTTCCCAACTACGATAAGGATATGGGGGCGCTCTCCTGCCTGGCACAAATACTGGGACAAGGGAAAAACTCCATCTTATACCAGCAAATGGTAAAGCCTCAAAAAGCTTTATCGGCAAGTGGTTTCAGCCGCTTCAGTGAACTTTCCGGCGAATTTTCCTTTCAGTTAACGCCTTTTCCCGGCAATTCATTATCCACTATGGATAGCCTTTTTAAGGAATCTTTACTGGTGTTTGAAAAACGCGGTGTAACAGATGAAGACATTGAAAAATTCAAAGGAGGAATTGAAGCACAATATATCAACGGGCTGCAAAGCGTATCAGGTAAAGTAAGCCAGTTAGCTGCATTTAATACTTTTACCGGTACCCCAAATATGATTGGTAAAATGCTGGATATGTACCGCTCCGTAACCAAAGAAGATGTGTGGCGTGTGTACAACCAGTACATTAAAAACAAGGGTAGTATAACTGTGAGCGTATTAACCAAAGGTCAGCCGGCAAAGCCTGCAGCTCCGGATAACTACAGCATTGATTCCACCAATTATTCAGCACCCAATTATGGATACAACGGCCTTCAGTATACCAAGGCGAAAGATAATTTTGAGAGAAAAAAAATGCCTGGAAATGGCGCTAACCCGGTAGTAAAAGTTCCCCCTGTCTGGAAAAAGAATTTGCCGAACGGTATTAAAATGATCGGCACCGCAAACAGCGAAATACCTACCGTAACCATTTCAATCACCATACCGGGCGGCCATCTTGCACAGGCTACCGATACTTCAAAAATTGGACTGGCATCCATGGTAGCAGCTATGTTAAGTGAGGACACCAAAAAATACACCGCCGAACAAATGGCGGTAGAACTTCAAAAGCTCGGCAGTAACATTTTTGTAGCAGATCAGTTTAACGGCATAAGTTTTAATGTGCAATGCCTGAAGAAAAATATTGGTAAAACACTGGAACTGCTGGAAGAAAGAATGTTTAGCCCCAATTTTACCACCGATGCCTTCAACCGTTTGCAAAAGCAGGCACTGGAAAGCTTTAAGCAACGGAAAGCGCAACCGGCCGCAATTGCGGATGGGGTAATTGAACGAATCAATTACGGCAGCAATAATATCATCGGCATGAGTGATAACGGAACTGAGTTTACTATAAAAAACCTGGGCCTGAAAAATGTACAAAACTATTATGACAACTACATGACCTCCATAGATACTAAAGTTGTAATAGTAGGCGATATCAGCGAAAATGAAATTTTACCCAAATTGTTATTCTTAAACAGGCTGCCCAATAAAAAAATAATCATGGCGAAACCAGGTACTGTACCGGCTGTAGCAAAAACAATGATCTACCTGGTAGATGTACCCAAGGCTGCTCAAACTGAGTTCAGGGTAGGCAACGTAACCGGGTTAAAATATGATGCTACCGGTGAATATTATAAATCGGGCCTTATGAATTTTGTATTTGGTGGTGCTTTTAACAGCCGCGTAAATTTAAACCTTCGGGAAGATAAAGGCTGGACCTATGGAGCCCGTGCTTCTTTTTCGGGTGACCAATACGCCGGCGATTACCAATTTAGTGCGGGCATACGGGCGGATGCAACCGACAGTGCACTGATTGAGGTGATGAAGGAATTGACGGAATATGCGGCTTCAGGAATTACCGCAGAAGAACTGGCATTTACTAAAAGTGCCGTTGGTCAACGCGACGCATTGTTGTATGAAACCGGCAATCAAAAAGCAGGATTTATTGGCCGCATTTTAACCTATGACCTGGCAACCAATTTTGTGGAAACGCAAAATAAAATCCTGGCATCCATCACAAAAAAAGAAATAGACGCTTTGGCAAAAAAGTGGCTTAATACAGGTAAGATGAACATTTTGCTGGTGGGCGATAAGGCAAAATTATTACCCGGTTTGCAAAAGTTGGGTTATAAAATTATTGAGTTAGATACCGATGGCAATAAAAAGACCCTGTAAAAGAAACCAAAGCGTAAAATAAAAACCGGGTTCTATAATGATTCCGGTTTTTTATACCCGTAAGCATCTGCTCAGGCGCCAATTATTAATTGTCAAAACGAAACATGTAAATTATGTAAATAATATCCATAATTGTGTAAAAAAATAAAAAATACATTGACTTACTTTGTTTTGGGTTTTTCATAGGATATTGGATAAAAAAACGGAGCTGGATTTCTATCCGGCTTCTCTCTTTTAAACACGCTATATTTTATAACCCTTATTATTTTGCAGGAAAAACAGACGCCTGTTGCATTAAATCACACAGGATGATAAAAGGCCTGTCAACATAAAAGTTGATTGATACCTTTTGTCATTTACTTCAACTCCATTTATATGATTTGTGAAACGCACCCGGTCATTACTTGCCGGAAGTAGCTTCCTTGATTACTTTACTCATTCTTCCTTTGGCATCACTACTGAGTGGCGTATCACTGTGTTCATGCAGGTGCCTGGCATTCTTTGAAATAAACAGGCTTTGCTTTTCAAATAATTTACACATACTGCAAACAGACAGGTGCATACGAAGCTGTAACCTTTGGGTAAAAGATAATTTCCCTTCTTCTTTCATCGAAATTAACAAGGTGGCTTTTTTGCATGTTATATTCACTTCCGTCATGATCTTCTTATTGAATGTTGATCCAGTTTTTTTCAAGGCATTTACGCAATTGCAATTTTGCCCGATGAATCAATACCCAATAGTAAGACGGCGTAAGATCCAAAGCCTTACAAATTTCATCAGAATCCAAATCATCCAGGTATTTCATTGCGAAAACGGTTTGCTGAATATCCTTTAGCTTTCTTTTACATTTTTCCAAAACAGTGTAAAACTCTTTGGCTTCAATTGGCTGTGAATAGTCGATCCCCCACTCATTGGGCCTGGTTACAGGTGTCCAATGTTCTACCTCGTCAAAATAGTTATTCTCATCTGCCGGCGCAGGTTTTGCAATTGCAGAAGACTGTTTACGATAATAGTCAATGATTTTATTTTTACAAATGGCATAGAGCCAATTCTTTTCAGAAGCCTGCCCCTGGTAGCTGTCACGGGCCTTCCAGGCACTCAGGAAAGTTTCCTGTACTATATCTTCGGCAGCGGGCGAATCATTCACTCGCACTCTGGTATAGGAAAATAACCCTTCTGCATATTTATTCACCCATCCTTCTGGTTGAAGGGTATTGCTTTTATCCATGTGATCATTTCAATATTGCTGTAAACTACGAAATAAAGAAATGAAACAGATTTGAATTGCTGATATATTAATGTGAAAGTCTATACCCACTTTTTAAATGCTTTTTTTTACCGGATGGTTGTAACGGCAACTGCGGTTATCCCCCGGGTTTTTACCTGCTGCAGGTAAACAATCACTTCGCACTCGTTTGCTGCAAGGCCATTCGGCAGCACGAGATTTGCAGTACCTTCCCGCCTGCCATTATGGATCGTTTTAAAGTCTCTTACAATATTGATTTGACGCAATATTCTTCCTTCGTTTTCTCCACGTTTTACCTTTGTTTGCACTTTTTTTTGTACGAGGGCGATATTGACCATCGTACTTTCAGTGACGTTATTTTTGTAAGTCACCTGTACTGTTTTGCTACCTGGCATGCTGGCCATTATTTCAATGGATTGATTAGCGGGATTTTTTATTTCGGTATTAACCAGGCGGCTTAGGGCTACGCCATCAGAACCAACCAATTGCACTTTTCCATTTACTACTACCTGCGGGGTGTAAACGTTCTCCAAATTAAAATGGGCTGCATATTCCCGTTGCCTTTCTGAGTAAGCAGCATTACTGAATTCGTCCTTCCATCCAAGGCGGTTCCAGTAATCTACATGAAAGCCCAGCACATACACATCGCCGGAATGCATCCCGGCAATTTTTTCAACTTCAGCATCCGCTGCCGGGCAACTGGAGCAGCCTTCGGAAGTAAATAATTCAATCACTACAAATCCTTTCAAAGATGACTTTACCGGTTCTTTTGCCGGCATGTTTAAAAACCCGGTGGTTAGCATTACCAGGACGACCGTTACTGTAATTAAGCCAAAGCCAAAGCGAACAAAATGATATTTCATAATCTATGATTTAAATAAACGCCGGTATGTTGCTTGATTGCTGAATAGAATTAATTCAGTACAAGAGTGCGACGCCAATGCAGCTTAATAGTTATTCTTAAGCCCGGTCAATAAAAAAATTAAACATCTTTAAACTAACTCGAGTATTTGGTAAGATCATGTCAAAAAAAATGGGCGCATCCCAAATCCGATGGCTGTCGGATTTTCATATTCTGGCGCAATAAAAGCAGTATAACTTAATCAGACCACAAAGTTTTTAAAAACCTGTGTGGTCGCCGGCTGGTCATTCTTCAAACTGACACGAGCATTTATTAAGATCATGACATAAAAAGATAAGGGCAAACTATTTACTGATCAGTTTTACATAAGCAGCATTTTCTTTTAGCATTTGCATGCCGGGCGCAAATTTCATATAAGGAAGCTGTAGTGATTCATGGTTTTGCTTACTGATTTTATATAGGATGATCCAATGCCGGATGATCTCGTTCCATGCATAAAAAATGGAATGCCTTGGATCGTACATGTGCGTTGGTTCGCTGCCTGCTCCGTTTAATTCTATAATGGAGAAGTTTTTACCCTGCCTTAATTCTTCCCAGGTGCTATACCGAACATCCATGCGCCCAAAATAAAACCCGGGAATTTTTTTGCATATTCTGTCAATGGTATCCGTTAATGTATCATCTGTTAAATGGCTGATATCTATAAAACGGGCGCCCCTGCTGTGATTACCATAGGGCACCAGTAAATGCTTCTCCCTATTTGCCAATACCTGTTTTAATACTTCGGGATGCGATTGCTGTAACGTGGACAACTGTAAGATGTATCGTGGATCTTCCTGTAACAACTGCTGAATTGTTGATACTCCATTACCTGTGACTGTTAAAAACTCCTTTCCAACGATACCTGAAATATGGCCCTTTGTTTCGTTGGGGTACCGGTAATAAAAAATGCCTACTTCGTTTTCAAACTCAATAAATTCCTGCACTAAAAAATCTACTTTGGTTTGGGATGCATACTGTAACAACTCTTGTTGCGTATGCACTTTTTCCACCTTCAATCCCCGCATACCAATATCGGGTTTGGCTATTAAAGGAAACCGCAATTTATTTTTTGCCACTTCTTCTAAAACATTACTGGCACTGCTACCCTCATTGAATAATAAAGTGGGCGGGTAATATTGCGATGGTATCAAATCGTATATCTCCTTCTTACTTTCCAATAGGAAACCGCCGTTTTTTATTGATGGATTGGATGTGTTGAAAAAGAAAACCGCCCGGGCCTTTACACCTAACCAAAGCCA
>JBBQTL010000240.1:0-8778 GCA_038213285.1 Chitinophagales bacterium | reverse complement strand
ACAACGTATACTTCAATGGAACTAGTTATAAGAATGGACCAAACGACAAAACTGCAGATCCGAAATTTGTAAACAGGGCATTTGATGCCACTGCCAACTTTCAATTACAAAACACCAGCCCGGCTATTAACAATGGCAGTGTAACCGCCGGACAATTCTCGGCCAATGATATTTTAGGGATTGCCCGTCCGGTAGGTTTCTCCAGCGATATGGGCGCTTATGAATATCCCACAGTTATTCCACGCCCTGAAATGAACATCAAACAAGGAACAACTGATATTTCAGACAATACCGGAACTTTCGACTTTGGCGACGTTGCTTCAACGAGTCCAAAAATTGTAACATTTACCATCCAAAACCTGGGCGATTTAGTCTTGAATTTAACAGGTACACCCAAAGTGTCTGTAACAGGCACTGGATTTTCAGTTGAAACGGATGCACCTGCTACTATTTCTGCCAATGGCTCGGCGACTTTTGAGGTAAAATTAACCCCTGTAACAGTGGGTGTATATTCAGGCACAATAAGCATTGCAAACGATGATGCCGACGAAAATCCTTACAACTTTGCTATAACGGGTTATGGGTACGATGGTACTAAAGCCCTGCAAACAATTACTTTTAATGCGCTTCCAATAAAAGTGACCGGCGATGCCGATTTCAATCCGGGAGCCATTTCCAGTGTAGGTTTGCCGGTTAGCTACAGCAGTTCTAATACCGGGGTGGCTACCATTGTAGCTGGCCAGATTCATTTGGTAAATCCAGGAACTGCTACCATAACCGCTACCCAGCCTGGTGATGCCAATACAAATCCAGCAAAGAGTGTTAGTCAGCTACTAACGGTTACTCCAGTGCTTCCACCTCCGGGCACAAACATGATCACCAACCCAACTTTTGACGTAAACACTACCGGATGGACTTTTGCAAATAAAGCTGGTGGTGCTGCTACCGTAGGTTCAGTTGCACAGCCGGGTTATACAACCAATGTGGGTAATGTAACCATTACAAATCTTGGAACTTCAAACTCCAATGCTGATAATATACAATTGAGCACCAATGTTTTTGTGGTAAAAGACAGGAATTACCTGATTACTTTTACGGCTAGTGCTGACGCGGCACGGAATATCAGGCTGAATTTTCTGTTAAATGCTTCGCCGTATTCTACCATTTTTTCGAGAAATACAATAGGGGTTACCACCACACCAACAAATTTCGGACCCTACTTTTGGACCAGCACTTATACGGGTTCCATTGCTTTCAGGTTCTTTTTAGGGGGCAGTACTATACCTGTCTATTTAGACAATGTGCAGATGACTGAAGAAGCTATTGTATTGCCAATTGGCTTGCAATCATTTAATGCTAATCTCACTGGCAACAATGTATTGCTCAACTGGGCCACATCACAGGAAGTAAATGCAAAAGAATTCGGTATAGAAAAAAGCACCGACGGAACAAGCTTTTATGGTATTGGAACAATCGCAGCTAAAAACGCTAATAACGGATATCATTATTCTTTTACTGATTACAATGTATCGGATGGACAGTTATTTTACCGTTTAAAACTGGTGGATAAAGACGGCTCATTCAAATCCAGCAAGATAGTGTCCATAAAGAAAGGATTAATTGTAGAAACCGGTATAAAGGTATTTCCTAATCCTGTTGCCAGCTATGCCCAGGTTTCTTACCCGATTGCCCTTAAAAACGCTACATTAAGTATTATACGGGGAGATGGCAAAAAAGTAGGGGATTATACCATTGTGCCAGGCTCAACGCAAAGAAATGTTGATATATCCGGATTAAGCAACGGCTTTTACATTATGGTATATAAAAACAACCAGCAAGTCTTTACCAGCAGGTTCATAAAATAAATGGAAAAAGGAACCTAATGACAATAGAAACAGGTTCATGTTACCTTATTAATTAAAAAAGCAAGCGTAGTAAATAATTATACATCCGGCTATATACCGGATGTATATTA
Source organism: Chitinophagales bacterium (assembly GCA_038213285.1). Classification (GTDB taxonomy): domain Bacteria; phylum Bacteroidota; class Bacteroidia; order Chitinophagales; family Chitinophagaceae; genus Ferruginibacter. The sequence goes on along the minus strand of JBBQTL010000240.1, from coordinate 6,803 downwards.
TTTTCATCCAATTGGTTTATCCGGAAATTTAGTAGTAGAAAGGGGAATATCAAATAAGGTGTTACATTAATCACCGTCCTGTTCAAGCCGCTCTTTAATTTTTTTTGCTGCCCGCCTGATTTGCTTCGAAATTTTTTCCTGGAGTGCAGGTTTAGCCCTGCTCTCAGGAAGAAATATGCTTAAGCTCGCAATAACCTCTTTATTCTTATAAATAGGAACAGCAAAACCCACTATATGATTTTCATTGAGTGTTTGCACATATTCATCTTTCCTGATTTTTTGTAGCGCCTGCTCAAGCGCTTCACGTGTTTGAACCTGTGGCCAAATCTTTGCCTGCGGCAGACCAATAACCGAAACAATATTATCTAATTCCTTGGGCGTACAAAATGCCATTAACAGCCTTCCTGTGGCAGTGGAATAAATATCTGCTTCTGCCCGGGCACGCACCTGCAGGTCCTGGTCACTATGCACCGTGTGTATTATATAACGCTTGTTGTTCCTTAAAATGCCTACGAGGCTAGTTTCATTTAATTGTTTTGTAAGATCCTCCATAACATCTTTGGCAGCAAGAATTACATTTTGACTATAGGAAAGATTGCCCGTTAGCTGGTAAACGCCGGCTCCCAAACGATACCCGTCTTTCCTGCTTACCCGTTCAAGGTAATTTTTTGCTAACAATGTTTTTACAATATTGGCAGTGGTGGGCTGGCTGAGGTTAGCATGTTGGGCTATTTTAATAAGTTGGATAGGTTCCTTTCCCTGTTTTGCAACAAATTCTAAAATATCCAGCGCCCTGTTGATTACTTGTATCATGTTATTATTTATACCTGCAAAGTAATAAAGATATTCAATTCAATTCAATTTTATTGAACATGAATTTTTTTATGTTTAAGTAAATAAACTTTTGTGCTGATAATAAACCACATAAAGCGCCTGGATATTTTTGACAGCATCAAAAGCCAGGCTATCAATATGTTTTTATGCAAAATAACTACCGTGAAATTCATTCATTAAATTAGTCAATTTCCATGGCTAATTCGGTAGATCATCTGTTTGTAATTTCATGATATCCTGGATTGACCAAAATTTTCCTTTGTAACATGCCTATTCAGCGATTTAACGTCTTTTGACTTTTGGTCATTAACTTTGTTACACCAAGGGTAAAATTTACTTCGTTAATTTTCGGCTGCTCATGACAAAATATATACTGCTTATATTTTTTTTATTACTGTTATCGGGTATTTCCGCCGATGTTTTTCCTCAAACTGTGCGTTACATAGGTATAGAACAAGGATTGTCTAACAATTCCGTGGGCAGTGTTTACAAAGACCACAATGGCTTTATGTGGTTTAGCACTTACGACGGGTTAAATAAATATGACGGAACAAGTTTCACCATTTTTCGAAACAGGATTGGTGACAGTACATCTATACCTAGTAATACCATCGGCACCATCGAAGGCGATCGTAATAATAATATCTGGGTAATGACAAGTCTTGGCTTATGCATTTATCATCCTGCAACCGATTTGTTTTCAAGGGCGAAGTATAAACCTTCAACAGGTTCAACTTTAAAAAATGTGGACTTTGAAGTTAATTTGATTACAGTTGGGACGGATGGTTCGATGTACGTATCTGCTAAAAATAATGGTTTACTGGTATTCGATCCCGGAAGTGAAATAGGCTACCAGGTTCCTTTGATGACCGGAATGAAAAAGATATTTAATTATCCCGTAAGCGCAACAGCCATCAACCAAACTACAAATGATGTATGGTTATTTATAGAGAATGTTGGATTGTGTAAATACAATAAAAATGCACCGGTTGTTCAACTCATCAATAATAGTATAAAGCGGGTGAATTGCATGATTGTACACAAAGATAAAAACTTATGGTTTGGAAATGATTATGGTTTGGCCAAGTATAACCCCGATGCAAATCATGTATCAGCGGAGTACAATATCGGGATTAATAAAATCAAGGCATTGTTAATAGATAATGCTGATAAATTATGGTTGGGATCAGATGGAAAAGGAGTTTTAATAATGGATTTGGCTACCGAAAAAATAAAACCTTTGTTAGATGTCAATGGTAAAGGCATGCTGAATAGTATTTCTATTTTGGATTTGTACCAGGATGAAGATGACAGGATATGGATATGTACCATCAGGGGTGGAGTAAATGTAATAGATGTTAAATCCAATCCTTTTAGTTCCTATATATATCAAGGAGCCAATGATACAAATGCCGGATTCAATTCCATTTCGGCTTTTTGCGAAGACACAAAAGATGAAATATGGCTTGGAACAAATGGCTGGGGATTGAGACAATGGAACAGGAAGAATAATACCTACAGGTTTTACAGCAACGATCCCGCGAATGATCATTCCCTTGGTAGCAATCTTGTAACCAATATCGTCAGGGATGCCGGCAATGATATTTGGGTATCTGCCTGGTACGGGGGCATAAACCGTTTTGACAGAACTTCCCGGTCATTTACACGCTATCCTTGTTTTAATCCCTTTACCAATAAAGTGGAAACCCAGGTTTGGTTTTTACACGAGGATATAGATAAAACCATTTGGGCGGGTACCAGCAATGAAGGTACCCTGTACTTTTTAAACAGGGCGACCAACCGATTTGAAGTATTTGACAAACGGATAGAAAATCCCCAATGCATTGCGGAAGACAAATCAGGCAATTTATGGGTGGGCACTTATTCTACGCTGATTAAAGTGGATAAGGTCAATAAAAAACATGTCTTTTATCAGATTGGTCTTACAGTTCGTAGTATTCATGAGGATAAGAAAGGCAATTTTTGGATTGGTACACAGGGTGGAGGACTCTTATTATTTAACCGCAATAACGGAAAATTTAAACGATTCACCGAAAGCGCTGGCTTGCAGGCAAACACTATTTTAAGAATAGAGGAAGATGCGCATGCTAATTTATGGATGAGTTCTTTTACGGGGCTCATCAAATTTAACGCGGCAAAAAAACAGTTTATTAAATTTACAAAATCTGATGGCTTATTGAGTAACCAGTTCAGTACTAATGGGTCCCTGTCCTTACAATCTGGTGAAATGATGTTCGGGGGTATAAACGGCTTTCATTTGTTCCACCCTGATAGCATCGACATTAAAGAGTCAACTCTTGGTGTTTTTTTATCCCATATTCAAATTAACGGGCAACCAATCAACGAAAATATATCTTTTATAACCAAAAGCACGCTTGATAGGGTTACCGAGCTTACTGTGCCATACGATAAAGCATATATAGCGCTTGAATTTGTTGCACCGGAATACAGTGCACCTGATAAAATTCAATACAGTTATTTTATGGATGGCTGGGATAAAGGGTATCGAAGTAACTACAATGCGAGGTCGGCGGTATATTCCCAGATGAAGGAGGGGACTTATTATTTTAACGTTAAAACAACCAATGTTTGGGGAGTATGGAGCAAGGAAACTCAGTTGTTAAAAATAATTATTTTACCGCCATGGTACAGAACATGGTGGGCTTATCTTTTATATTTTTTAACCATTGCAGGCGTTTTCTATGTGTATGCCAGGTATAAAAAAAACCGGGAAGAACTAAAATTTAAAGTTATACTGGCTGATTTACAGGTTAAAAAAGAAGAAGAACTCAATGAAAGAAAGCTGTCTTTTTTTACTAATATCGCACATGAGTTTAGAACGCCGCTCACTTTAATCATCAATCCAATAAAGGATATCCTTAATAAGCAGGATAACCAGGAGCCTGAGAATGATCTCAATATTATTCATAGAAATGCAAAGCGGTTGATGAGCCTTGTAAATCAATTGTTGTTATTCAGGAAAGCGGAAAATGAAACCGCTGCCCTTCAAATTGAACCGTTGAATTTTGCTGTTTTATGTAAGGAGGTTTTTTTATGTTTCGTCCAACAGGCAGCAAGCATGGATAAGCAGTATGAATTTATTTGTGCGGATGAAGAAATTTTACTGTATGCAGATAGGGAAAAGATGGAGGTTTGTTTATTTAACCTCATCTCCAATGCACTGAAATATACTGCTAAAAACGGAAAGGTATTGGTAAAAATAACACAAACAGCGCAGGAGGTTTTACTATCAGTAGAAGATGATGGCGCTGGTATTCCACCGGAAGTTGGCCCCCGCCTGTTTGAAAAGTTTTACCAGGTGCAGGGGTATGGCATAAAATCAAAAAAAGGGTTTGGAATAGGTTTATACCTTGTAAACAAATTTATGGAATTGCATAAAGGAACCATTAACTATATAACAACGATTAATAAAGGAACCGTTTTTACTATTCGCTTGTTAAAAGGCAATGCACATTTCGGGGATGTTGGGGTTGTATATAGCACGGAACAAAAATCTTCCTTACTCGACGAATTGGTTGAAGAGCCGGAAATAGCCGCTAACAATTCTGTTGTTGTCAATCACAGTGATGCGCCAGTGATATCAGATAAGATGGTGATGTTGGTAATTGATGATAATGAACAGATACGGGACTACCTGATAAAAATATTTAATCATTCATTCAAAATACACCATGCAGACAATGGAGATGATGGATTAAAGATGACCAGGCAGGTTCAGCCGGATATTATTATAAGTGATATTAGAATGCCGGGTATAAATGGCATTGATCTTTGTAAGCTGGTTAAATCTGATCTGGAACTAAAGCACATCCCGTTTATTTTACTGACAGGAAGCTCGGGTGAGGAAGCCAGGTTAAGAGGTATTGAGTACGGGGCGGATGATTATATCAACAAACCTTTTGAAAAAGAATTATTAATGGCAAGGGTGAATTCAATTCTTCAAAACCGTAATAACCTTCAGCAATATTTTTTTAATGAAATCACCCATCGTCCGAACACGCTTAAAATATCCAGGGAAGACAAGGCGTTTATAGATTTATGCATTTCCATTGTTGAGAACAATCTTGGTAACGATGCGTTTAATATTAAGCTGTTAGCTGAGGAAATTGGAATGAGCCACTCCAATTTATACAAGAGAGTGAAGGCGGTGTCGGGCCAGTCTATTAATTCGTTTATCCGGTTTATCCGTTTGCGCAAAGCCGCTGAATTGCTAATTAATACGTCCACTAATGTAAATGAAGTCGCCTTCCAGGTAGGAATAAATGATATTAAATATTTCCGTCAGCAGTTTTTTAAATTATTCCAGCTCAATCCATCCGATTATATAAAAAAATACAGAAAAGTGCTAAGGGATTCTACTTACAGGTTCAATGATGAAAAGAACCCCTGATAAAAACAAATGCCAGAACAAATATTTATAATCCCAGGCGATTTCTTTAAAAATCAACAAAGATTTTCAAAAATTACCAGTTCACCCCCTTTTTATAGTTAAATACCCCCCATATTACCTACCCGTCCTGTTATAATTTTGTAGTAGAATAATTGAATTTTAAAGCTTGCCAGTTAAACATCCTTACTTGATTATTTAGTCATCATACATCCCGTTTAACCAGTTTACCACAAATTAGCCTCATAATTAAAATTTTAGTATATGGTTACAAAAAAAGAATTAGATAATTGGCTGGATGCCTGCAATTCACACGACGTTGATCGGATCCTTAAATTATTTGCTAACAACGCTGTGGTGCATCATCCACAAAATGTAATACCGCTTAATAAAAATAAACTCAGGCAATTCTTCACCATGTTGTTTGATACCTATCCATGTTTTCAGTTTAAGAACGAAGGGTTCGTAATACAAGGTAACGAAGTGGCTTCCTGGGAAACCGTAATTGGCACCATGATCAATCCAACTTATGATCCGGCTACCGGAAATATAATACAGCCAACCGGAAAAACTTTTATTATACCGGGTGCCATGCGGTTAATTTATGATGATAAAAAATTGATTAAGAAAGCAAGGATTTATTGGGATCGACTGTTGTTAAATCAACAACTTGGTCTTAGTTGAATAATTAAATAAAATGCAATCTGCTATGTAGGTTGCTTTGCCCTGTGAATGTATATATTATCCCTTCATAAAATGTTTAATGAGTGCTACTACTTGCCAGTTTACATGATATCAGTCATACAAAAAAGTTATGCATTTATGATTGTAATCAATAAAACAAGAAAAAATTGGCGATAATGTAAAAAAGTCGTCTCTTTACAATATTATTGATTGAGTATTCAATATTAATGAATTTAAAAACGGTTGTATGATTAAAAAACTAACTATCTTAAAGTGCATCACCTTTGCATTATTTTTTGTTTTCGCTTCTCACCATGGAAAAAGCCAGGTAATCATTTCCGGTTTAATTACCGATGAAAAAAATCAACCCCTACAAAGTGCTACGGTAAATGAAAAAGGTACCGGTAACAGCACATCTACCAATGGATCGGGTAATTTTGAGTTAACAGTACGGGATGCTAAATCAATATTGGTAATCACTGCTGTTGGGCATAGTCCCAAAACTGTTACGGTTGGTCAGCAAAAGGTGATCAACGTTTCGCTCGTAACTGTCAATCAGGATATGGAAGAAGTAGTGGTGGTAGGGTATGGTACCCAAAAGAAAGCCACCAATACCGGAGCGCAGGCTTCTATGGGCGGCAAGTTGCTGGTGCAAACACCGGCTGCCAATATCAGTAATGCACTCGTGGGCCGGTTACCCGGTTTATTTGCATCGCAGGCTACGGGCGAACCAGGCAATGACAGATCCACGTTAAGAATTCGGGGGGTGGGTACCTTTAACGGAAGCCAGGAGCCCTTGGTATTGGTAGATGGCATACAGGTAGATAATTACAATAACATTGATGCCAATGAAATT
>JBBQTL010000239.1:0-8839 GCA_038213285.1 Chitinophagales bacterium | reverse complement strand
TTGATTGTAATTTATATTTTAAATTATACAAAGATGGTAGTGTTGTTTATATCAGTATCAAAGATTTATTGGCTTTGCACAACAAGAAGCGGGTGAGGGGCCAGTCGGCTAACACTCAAAACGACCTTTTTTCTTCGGGGTAAAAATGTCCCCCCCTGCTTTTTCCATACCGCTCTACAATCAATTACTTTGAAAAATGAAAAATATTTTTTCAAATATGGAATTCTCATGCAGTTTATTTTCAAATAATGGCATGACGGTAAATAATTTAAACTGCCAAGTTTTTTATTGTATTTTTAGTCGGACAATAGTGGAAAAAAAATTAAGAGATGTTACCGAGAAAAATGGGGGCGAATATTTTGTGAGCGCAGTGGGTGCAATAAGGGTCGTGCTTTTTTCACGAAAATCTCTGTAATATGATCATGGTCCAAAAGAAACAGCGAAAAATAGTATAGTGATAAATGTCCTCGCAAAAGGTAAATCTTATGATCGTACAAAAAAATTGGCAGACACCATTCAGTCAGCAGGCGCAACTGTATTTTAAGTTGAAGAAACTGATGCAACAGAGAATGAATCAATCTTAAACAATATCATTCCATCAAATCGTGCATGGCGATTATTAACAGCGCCCTTATCAAATACAGGTGCTATTTATGATTCCTGGCAGAATGCAGATGTATACTGGAAAGGGAAGGGCTTGTTGGTTACAGTACCCAACCCCCTGCCCGCTAATGGGTTGGATGCAAGTTCACCATACTTCGCGAGGGATAAATTGGTGACTTTTTATTTCGCTCCATAAAGATTAAAAGTACAAGAGTGCGACGCCACTGAAGCTTAATAGTAGTACATCTGCCTGGCTCATAAAAAAAAATTTAATTCGCGTTTTTATCCCTTGCGCAGTATAAATGTTGTTTCCATGCAAACTTTTAACCCGTTGTCACAAGCATTTTCAAGTAATATCAATACGAAAACCTCCAATCTGTCAAATAACACTGGCCGAATAGAGAAATAAATTCTTTTACTAACACCCAACTAAATTCTTCTGAATAGATATCTATGCCTGAAACAAATCTCAATTTGCCAGATATAGACCAACTTTTGATCAAGGGTTGTATGGCCGGTGAACGCACTTCACAGGCCAGGCTTTACAATCTGTATATGTATAAAATGATGGGCGTTTGTATGTGGTATGCCCGCAACCGGGAAGAGGCGGAAGAAATTTTACAGGATGGGTTTATGCGGGTGTTCACTTACATACATACCTATTCCGGCGCCGGTTCATTTGAAGGGTGGATAAGGAAAATTATGGTGAACACTGCGCTTTTAAAATTCAGGAATAGATCGCACATGAGAGCGGTCGTAGAATTTAATGCGGATACACATGATGCGTCTGAAGACAATACTGCTATTGAACATTTGGATGCAAAGGAATTGGTAATGCTGGTTCAAAAGCTCAGCCCCGGATACCGAATGGTATTTAACCTTTATGTACTGGAGGGGATGAAGCACCGGGAAATAGCCGAACTGTTGCGTATATCCGAAGGAACTTCAAAATCTAATTTGGCAGATGCAAGAGGAATTTTACAAAAGGCACTAACGATTAAAAAAAAACAGGCCATATTATAATTCCATTTTATCTATGAATAAAAATATACATGATACGGATGATTTTTTTAAGTCGGCTTACCAACAGTTTGAGGATACACCATCTGATAATGCCTGGGAAAAAATAAATGCAGGCCTTGATAAAAAAGAGGCTGATTCGAACAAAAGAAAATTTATATTCTGGAGAAGAACTACCATTTTTTTATTGTTACTTACCACCGGCCTTATCCTATTCAACTCCGGTGTATTTAAAACAGGGCCACGTCGTTCAGCCGGTAAAACAATTAACCATAAATATCAGGTCTCATTACCGGAAAAACAAGCACAAAACAATGAAGAAATAAGAACTGCTGAAATTAACAATATAAAAAAGGATGAATTGGATTTAACCGGAAATTCTGTGTTCAACAATAATTTTTCTGTAAAGCAAAATAATATAACCCGCCTTGATAGGGATACAGGAACCGGAAAAAAACTTTATGCTGATAGAAAAAGGGTAAATGATCATCTATTGCCAGCAGGTAAACAATATGTAATTTCTACTTCAGGATCAAAACCGGGGCAAAACGAGGACGAACTCCCGGAGATGAATGAATATATATTGCCGAAAAAAATGATGGCAAATAACTTAACTGAAAAAGACCATATCACAAAACCAATTACAACGTTATCATTTAATAAAATGTTGTTCCCACTACTTAGTATTAATAATAATATTGAAAAAAGGACCACAGAAAAAAATAAAAAGGGCGAAAAAAAATCTTTTCACGGGTATTGGCTACTGAGTACATATGCTTCCTATGACCGGGCTAATTATAAATTGGACAGTGACTTCCCGGGAAATATAACCAGCATTAAACATGGAGAAGATCATGAGCCTTCTTTTTCAGGAGGAGTTTTAGCAACCAGGCAATTTACAAAACACTGGGGGCTTCAAACAGGGCTTCTGTATTCGCACACAGCTATCGGCATCAGCCCTCAAAAATTATATGCACTGCAGAATCCCGCCGGAGGAATCGCCTTTAAGTACATTACTTCATCAGGTTATGCATATATTAAACCCGGACTGGGAATTCCGCCTTCTATTGGAGACAGTGTCAATACAACCGAAGGAAAACATACGTTGAAAATAATAAGTATACCCCTGATGATTAAATATGCTGTTTCAAAAAATAAACTCAGCATTGTTCCCGGAGCCGGAATTGAAGCTAATTTTTTAACCGGCGCAAAAGTAGAAACAGAAATAGAAATGCCCTTCAGCCCGGAGATAGTTTTTATCAATAAACTTGATGGCGCACAATCATTTTATTTATCAATTATTGCTGATGCAGAACTCCGCTACAAACTAAATAAAAAATTATCCCTTAACCTCCGTCCTGTTTTCCGATATGCTTTATCCCCTATCTCAAAAAATAATGTGGTGGAAACTTTCCCATATAGTTTTGGATTGGGTTTTGGAATCACACACAAATTTTAATTATTTTCACTGCCACCCAACCACAATTTATTTTCCTGCTGTCTATTTATTGAAACAGGCAAAATGAAAAAACTGGTGGTAATCATAACAATATTGATTGGGTTAAATTCCTACGCACAAAAAACAACCATCAGTGGCTTTGTTAAAGACGCAGATTCGAAAGAAGTGCTGATTGGCGCTTCCGTAGTAAACGCAAACAGCAAACACGGTACCTCCACAAATCAATATGGATTTTTTTCTATCCCCATTTCCGATTCCGATACTATTGAATTAATTATTTCATACCAGGGTTATAACATACAGGCGAAAAAAATTATTGCAAAAAAAAATATCCAACTGGAAGTATTACTTGAAAACACTACCGGCACATTAAACGAAGTAGTAGTTATTGCAGGCAGGAATGACCAGAATATTCAGACAGCTCAAATGGGTGTAATTGATGTACCGTTAAGGGCTATTAAAAATTTACCGGTGCTGATGGGAGAAAGGGATATTATGAAAATTATCCAGTTACTGCCAGGTGTACAAGGCGGGCAGGAAGGTACAACCGGTTTCTATGTAAGAGGTGGAAATCTGGATCAAAACTTAATTCAATTAGATGAAGCAACGGTATATAATCCGAATCATCTTTTTGGTTTATTCAGCACTTTTAATGTAAATGCCATTAACAATGTTCAACTGATTAAAGGAGGCTTTCCGGCAGAGTATGGTGGCAGGTTAAGTTCCATTTTAAATATCACTATGAAAGAAGGAAACAAAAACAAATTCCAGGTGGAAGGGGGCATAGGATTACTTTCCAATCACCTTACTATCCAGGGACCAGTTCAAAAAAATAAATCTTCTTTTATTATTTCGGCCCGGCAAAGCCATATCAATTTATTAATAAAGTCGTTTACTTCAACAAGTAACTCCTATAAATTCTATGACCTCAATGCAAAAATGAATGTTGAATTAGGGAGCAAAGATCATTTGTTTATCAGTTACTTTAAAGGCAATGACAATGCGGCCTACAACAATCCCAATAGTTTAAATTATACAACAGACTTTGGTAACAGCACCGGCACATTGCGTTGGAATCACCTGTTTGGAAGTAAGATTTTTTCCAATACCTCCGTCATTTATAATGATTATAACCTTGCCCTGTCAACATCACAGAATAATTATTATTCCCTGCTTTATACAGCTATTAAAGATATAACTGTAAAAACTGATTTCACCATCACCCCTACCACCAGGCATAAAATAAAAACCGGATTTACTTTTACCAAACATCGCTTGTCACCCGCGTCATTTTCTGCCAGTATTCCAAGGCGGGGAAACCGCATTACCATCAATAAAACGGGCATTAATAAACTGTATGCTGATGAAATGGCTTTTTACATCGGGGATGATTTTGATGTTTCCCAAAAGGTCAGTATCAACTACGGGGTAAGGGTACCTCTTTTTATTGCTGCTGGTAAAACCTATTCATTCATTGAGCCACGCATAACTACCAAACTGTCTGTAGGTGCCACAACTTCTGTAAAAGCATCTTATACACGGATGAACCAGTTTCTTCATTTAATTCCCAATTCTACTGCAGGTTTACCCACCGATATATGGATTCCGTCGAGCAATAAAACAAAACCTCAGTCTGCCACACAATATGCCCTCGGACTTTTTAAAAATTTACATGACAATGAAATTGAAACCAGTGTAGAAATTTATTACAAAAAAATGGACAACCAGGTTTTATTCGGTGAAGGAAAACTACTTAGAATAAATATTAACCTGGATAGTTTATTGGTGTATGGGAAAGGTGAAAGTTATGGAGCAGAGTTTTTCCTTAAAAAAAATACCGGCAGGCTTACGGGCTGGATTTCTTATACTTATTCGAAGACCAGTCAAAAATTTAATGATTTAAATTTTGGAAAAGTATTTCCGTTCAAATATGACAGGCGCCACGTTTTATCGGTAACAGCAAGTTTTCATCTTTCGAAAACATGGACCTTGAGCGGTGTTTTTACCTATTCTTCCGGTGTTGCTTTCACTATTCCCACGGGCAGGATCAGTACACTCAATTCAGGAACAATATTCGAAGGAAACTACTATGTTTATGAAGGGAGGAACAATTATCGTTTAAAGTCTTATCACCGGTTGGATCTATCCGCGTCAAATAAAAAACGTGTTAAGCTATTTAAGAAATACTACGAAAGAGAATGGGTCTTTGGAGTCTATAATACCTACAACCAGCAAAACCCCTACTTTGTTTTTTTCGAGATTGACGCCTTGACAAACAAACCCACAGCCAGGCAGGTTTCATTATTGCCAATCATTCCAGGCATTTCATTCAATTTTAAATTTTAAAAAATGAAAACCGTAAGCGTTTTATCCATACTAATGTTAAGCGCGGTATTGACCGCATGCAAAAAGAATATAATTATTAATTTTCCTGCAGAACATAGTAGTAATATTTTTATTGAAGGAATGTTATACCCCGGCAAAAAGCCCCATATTTTTATCAGTAAAAGCAATCCCTTTTTTAGTTCGAAGATTACGCCCCAACAAGTATTTGCAAGAGGTGCATCGGCAAAAATCACAAGTGGTACAACGGTAGATATATTAATTCCGGATTCCATGTTCAATAAATTCAGGTGCAGGTGGGAACTCTTTTACCGGGGTAATATTATTGCCGAGTATGGTAAGACATATACACTGGAAGTTAGTTTTGAAGGCAAAACCTATACAGCAGCCACCACCATCAATCAAAAGGCAGCCGTTATTGAATCTATTGAATACACCCCCGAATTTTTTGATGTATATGGAGGGCACGATGGCGTGATCATTAAAATTAATGACCATCCCGGCAGGCAGGACTATTATCGTTTTCAAATGAACAGAATGATCGACAGTTCTGTACATCATGCCCATGTATTGGATATGTTTGTAAATACCTGTGTTTCGGGCCCCGATGAAATATTCCTTGTAAAAGATATCGGGCGGATTGTGTTTAATGATAAAAATGCAGATGGCCAAAAAATAGTAATGTCGATAGAAGTTACTTATGAATATAGCAAAGGTGAAACGGGATGGATCTTTATGCAATCACTGGATAAAAATTCGGCGGAGTTTTACAAAGATCTCGACGATCAGCTGCAGGCGATACAAAACCCTTTTGTTGAACCTGTTTTTCTTACCACCAAAATACCTGGCGCTATTGGTGTTTTCGGTTCGGCAGTATTATCCGATTCCGTGCTGTTTACCTATCCAAGGGATAATCCCTGACAACAGGAGATTTTCACATTGTTATGAATGCGTTATGAAATGGGTGCATTTCAAATTGTCGCTTTCTTATAATGTTGTGGTCGGTGAGACACCGACCACGGCTGGCTGCCCTGGCTGGTGTCCCCACCAGCCAGCGACAATTTGAAATGCATGCTATGAATTTAATAGTACCAGGTAAATAAAAATTGTGATAATGATTTTGAACGAAAAGAATCTTTTCTATACCTTTACTACATTCAAGGAATCTGCGGCAACTAACAAAATTTAAAGTAATATGAAAAAAATTGGAATTTTCCTTGCATTTACACTAAGCGTTGTAATCGTAGTTGCCCAACAATGGCCCGTTAATTTACTTTCGTTAAATAATTGCAACAAACTGAATCCCGGGCTACCTGTAAAAACAACAAATTTCTTTTCAGCAAAGTCAATATCAATCCCCGGGATGCTGTTTATATATGGCGCTGCCAGCTTGAAAGTAGAAGGTTTGAAAAATCTTAATCTGGAAGTAAAAGAAGAAATACAGGAACATCATGCCGGTTTTAATACTAATGCTGATGATTATCTTCAGTTTGCTCCGGCGTCCGGTGCATTTTTACTGGAAGCTCATGGAATAAAAGGAAAACACGGTTTAAAGGACAAGGCTATTATTTATAGCATGGCGCTGGTTATAATGACCAGTGTGGTTTCTTCGCTGAAAAAAATTACACATGAACTAAGGCCTAATGGATCGCAATTTAATTCATTTCCATCGGGGCATACAGCCAATGCATTTATGGGTGCAGCTTTCCTTAACCAGGAATATGCATTTCGTTCGCCCGTGTATGGCTATGCAGGATATACAACTGCAGCAGGCACGGGTATATTACGTATTTACAATAACAAGCATTGGTTTACTGATGTGTTGGCAGGCGCCGGTATTGGTATTCTATCTGCCAAAGCGAGCTATTACATTTTTAGCAGGATTGAAAAAATACGTCAATTAAAGTATCGTAGAAAAGTGCAGAAAAATTCAGGAACAGCGCTTCCTTTTTTTATTCAACCAGGTAATAAATAAAGAACTTTTTATTTTATGCGTGAGTGAAAAAAAATCTAAAAGTATTCATTTAGCCAGGGCAAAACCTTGCCCCGTTTTTCGCCCTTACCACATAATAAAATTTGGCGCTCACCACTTAATAACCAGCCCTGTTACAATTGCCAGCTCACCCAGGCGCAGGAATGTGGCGTGGCATGTGTGTTGGCCTTCCTGTGCCCGGGTGTTACTAATCTCCCTGCCTGAAAGGAATAACTTAAGTGCAATTTTTTATAATGATCAGTAAGGGTAATTTTAATACAGGCTATAAAGGGGGGAAGAAAACCACTCTGGTAAATAAAAATCTCTTCCCAGCAACGTCAACGAGCTTAAGCAGTGGCGAGGAAGTTGCGAGCACCAGGATTAACTTCTTTGCTTTTATCGAAATCCACTTCCTCCTTCCGATCCCTATCGGATTCCATAAAGTTGGTAACAAGGTAAATGCCTTTTTTTACTGGTTAAATAAAATCTTGCAGAACTATGAATGTATTCAATTGCATTAACTACAAGCTGCCATTTACCTGAGCATAAATTGTTGTGTATTTAATTTAATTTCTGCCACATAAATTCATTGCTTCTACAATCTTTCCTTCCGATAGTTACCGGAACGAAGGAGAGTTCCCAAATTTTATACAATTTTTTATTTTCTTTTCTGGTAGCTTCTACGCCTCCGGCTAATTGCTCTAACAAGGTTGACTCATTATTATTTTTCAACCGGTTAATAATTTCATAAGCCCTGGCTGCTTGACGCAGTAAGGCAGGCAGGAAACTTTTACCATTTCCAATGATAGTATTGATGTTTTGGGTAGTGTTAATAAAACTTATTAATGCATGCAGATGATTGGGCATCCCGATGGCTATGGGGACTATGCCCATTTATAGAATGGCCTTTACTTTTTAAATGATCAAAACATTTGTAAATAATATCATACCCATTTATTGTATCAATAATGACAGCCATTGGTGACAAGTAAATGTTATATAAAACATCCCGCTTTTATATGGTATGGTTCGTTTTACCTGCATGCAATAAAGATATTACCGTAAAAATGGTTTAAGTATCTCTGCTTACATGTTTTGTGCCTGCAAAAGAAAAACGTTTCGTTTACCTTAAATATGATTACAAGTACGGCGTCTATAACGTACACGGATAACTAAAAAAATCTCCTTGTATTAAAATCCAGGGATATCTTGCTGATTAGATCTTTCCAGAATCAACAGCCCGCCAATTACTTATTTGTCTCGATACCGGTTTTGCCTGCACTCATTTTTATCAGGGTTTCCAGATGGGCCTTCCTGTTTGTTTCAATTTTATCATGATGAATAACAGCAAGGGTAGGGGCAATCACCAAACTAACAATACTCATTAGTTTAATAAGGATGTTCATAGATGGGCCGGAAGTATCTTTAAATGGATCACCTAC
>JBBQTL010000238.1:0-8846 GCA_038213285.1 Chitinophagales bacterium | reverse complement strand
TCACACCCTATGCCCCCCATATTGCAGAAGAATTATGGAACCAGTTGCAAAATGAAGGGAACATCCTGGATGCAATATATCCAACCTTTGATGGAAAATATTTGGTGGAATCTTTCAAAGAATATCCTATCTCCATCAATGGTAAAGTGCGGGCCAATATCAACCTTGCATTAAACCTTGAGCAGTCCGAAGTAGAAGGAATTATATTGCAAAATGAAACCGTGCAAAAATGGCTGGATGGCAAGGACCCCAAGCGGATTATTTATGTAAAAAATAAAATGGTGAATGTGGTGATTTAGGTGTTAAACCTTTTTGAAAGCCCGGCTTGCCGGGCTTTTTTTATAGTACCCACTAGTATTTATTTTGTAAGGGAATTTCAGGAATCACTGTTTGAAAAGGCTGCGCTGCTTTTTTGAAGCTCCCGCCTGGTCAATAAAAATAATACAATGCTTAATGAAAAGGACTTAGTAAATTTCAATATTAAAATATTTTCAATGAAATCATTCACCCTTGCACTGATCAGTTTTTGTCTTTTTTCCATTTCTTTAACAGCACAGAATTCCGAGCCTTATTTTCTCTCCAATCCCTGTCTTACGCCGGATGGGCAAACTGTGGTTTTTAGTTACGAAGGTGACTTATGGAAAGCTGGTATAAAAGATGGGCAGGCGGTAAGGTTAACTGCCATGCAGGGCTACGAAACCAATGCCAGGGTATCACCTGATGGAAGCTGGATTGCCTTTACCGGCAGACAGTTTGGCAATGCGGATGTATTTGTAATGCCGGTAAACGGTGGTGAAATAAAACAAATTACCTGGCATTCTGCAGGGGATGAAGTGAGTAGCTGGAGCTGGGATAACCAGTACATTTATTTTACCAGTAGCCGGTATGGCCGGTCCGCTGGTTATCAGGTAAGTGCCCTTGGCGGTACACCACAAAGGGTTTTTGGTAGTAACTTTTTTCAGTACGATCATAACCTGGTAGGGCATCCGTTAACCGGTGAAATATTTTTTAATGATACCTGGGAAAGCAGCTTCCAGGTGCAGCGCAAACGCTACAAGGGGGCGTTCAATCCGGATATTCAATCCTATCATCCTGCCAGCAAAAAATATAAACGATACACTAATTGGGAAGGAAAAGACTTTGGCGTTACCATTGATAAAAAAGGGAATGTTTATTTTATTTCTGACGAAGCCAATAGCGAGTATAATTTGTACAGCATTGTGAACGAAAAAAAGACAGCGCTTACCACATTCAGCTCCTCCATAAAAACGCCCATGGTAAATGCCAATGGGGACAAAGTAGTTTTTGAAAAAGACTACCAGCTTTGGATCTATGATGTGGCTGCGAAAACATCGGGTAAACTGCCCATTAAAATATCCCGAAACAGCATCCTTGCCAAAGAAAAAGACTATGAAGTAAAAGGAAATATTACAGCATTTGATATATCGCCGGATGCAAAGAAAATAGCTTTTGTTTCAAGGGGCGAATTATTTGTGAGTGATGTGGAAGGGAAATTTACCCAGCTCATCGGCAGGGGCTCATCCGAAAGAGTAAAAGAAGTAAAATGGCTGAGCGATAATAAAACATTGTTATTCAACCAAACCCTTAACGGGTACACAAATTTTTATACCATTGCGGCGGATGGCAGCACGGCAATAAAACAAATTACTACGGATGAAAGCAGCAACCGTTCACTCATACTCAATAAAAAAAGAACCAAAGCTGTGTACCTGAGCGGCCGTGGTGAAATAAGATTACTGGATACAAAAACATGGGATAGTAAAGCCATTGTAAAAGAAGAGATATGGGCTTTCCGCGGTGGCAATCCTGGCTTTTCACCAGATGGTGATTATATCGTGTTTACTGCATTCAGAAATTTTGAGCAGGATATTTTTGTACACAATATCAAAGAAAACAAAACGACCAACCTTACAAAAACCGGTATTACAGAAGCCAATCCTTTATGGTCACCGGATGGCAAATATATTTACCTCAACTCGCAACGCTTGAAAGCTACTTATCCTTTTGGCATGGATGATGCAAAGCTCTATCGCCTGCCGCTTGAAAAACTGGATGAACCATTTAGGATAGATAAATACAACGATCTGTTTAAGGAAGTGAAAAAAGACACTACTAAAAAAAAGGATTCTGCTAAGGTAATAATAGCACCCATTGCAATTGATACAGACAGAATAATGGAAAGACTGGAGCTCATCGGCCCAGCTTTTGGTGCACAGGAACTGATTACCGTTTACCAGAAAGGAGAGAAAAGCAATGTGTTATTTTCCAGCAATCATGGAGAGGGCCGCAGTGCATTATGGAAAACAATTATTGAACCCTTTGAATCAAATAAAACAGAAAAAATTGCCGGAACGGAAGCCCCCGGTGGGTTTGATATCGTGGAAGAAAATGACAAACTGTTTATTTTATCAGGGGGAAATATTGCGAAGCTTAACCTGGAAGCAAATAAAACGGAACCCATCGCCATTAATTATACTTTCCGGAGAAACCTTTCTGCTGAATTTGATCAGATGTTTGATGAAGCCTGGGCGAAGGTGGAAGAAAATTATTACGATGAAAAATTTCACGGCCTTAACTGGGGCAAAACAAAATCTTATTATAAACAGTTTTTGCCATATTTGAATAACCGGGCAGACCTGCGTGTATTGCTCAACGACATGCTGGGCGAATTGAATTCATCTCACCAGGGTTTTAGCACCACCGGTGGAGATGAAACCGTAGCATTGAATAACCTCACCATGGAAACTGGTATTATTTGGAACTGGGGAATAAAGAGGCGCTGATATTTGACCTGCGATATAATACTGGTGGAAATGTACACGACCCCGTGCTCAATTTTTTATCGCAGCGTAGCTATCTGCAATGGAAATACAGGGAAGGAAAACTTGCTCCACAACCCAATTTTTCGCCCAGCGATAAACCCATAGTTTTACTAATTAACGAACAATCGCTGAGTGATGCGGAGATGACTGCCAGTGGGTTTAAGGCTTTAAAATTGGGTAAGATTATTGGCAACGAAACCTATCGCTGGATCATTTTCACAAGTGCCACTTCGCTTGTTGATAACTCTATCTTACGGTTGCCCTCATGGGGATGCTATACGCTTGATGGCAAAGACCTGGAGCTAACTGGTGTACAGCCCGATATAAAGGTGATCAATACTTTTGAAGATAAATTAAATGGAAAAGATCCCCAGCTCGACAGGGCCATTGAGGAAATATTGAAGCAGTTAAAATAATTGATATGCCGGGCAACAGGTAGCTGAATTTGGGGGCTTTTAGCGTTCCTTCAATTATCGGGTAGTGGGAATTTATTTCTTCCTTAAAAGCTGTTTAAAAATGATTTATTTGGTTGCCATCTTTTGCTTTTCATGGCATCGGCATTGGCGACGCTCCATTCAATTTCAGTTTTTTATGGCATCTTCAGCATCCTGACTCAGTTACTCTAATTAAATTTAAACAGCTTCTTAGTAAACAAAAATTGTTTCCAACCGTTTTAATTGTAAATTTTGTAAAATGGCCAATCCAACAATAGAATTGATAGAAGCGCTACGTGAAACTGCCCGTCGTTTAAAGAACGGATCTCATTATGCATGGGGGCATCACGGCGCCTGCAATTGCGGTAACCTTGTACAGGTGGTAACTAAATTAACTGAAGGCGAAATATTGCGTTATTCCCATACCGGCATCGGCGAGTGGACAGAAATGGTGGAGGAGTTCTGCCCGGTTACCAATGCACCGCTTACTTTGGTCATTACACGACTTGAAGAAATTGGGCTTACCCCAACCGATATTCATCATATTGAATATCTTTCAGACAAAGACGTGCTGAAAAATTTACCCGGTGGTTTTCGCTGGCTAAAACGCAATAAACGAGAAGATGCGGTTGATTATTTTGAAACCTTTGCAAATTTGCTGGAGGATAAACTGGTTCAATCAATTGAAGTAAATTTTGATATGGTTAGCAGAAAGACAACGGCTATATCCTTTCGCCATGCCTATGCAGACTTCCTCCATGAATAGCTGCTTATTCTGATCCAATAAAATCATATACCGGGGATCAACCCGGTTTTTTTATGTTCACATCTTATTGTTAATAGGGAATGAATTTTTGACAGGTATATCCCGGCGCCTATTTTTAAATAGGGTTTATAAAATAGTATGTAGGTTTATAGTATTATCTTTACGCTCAAAAACCCACCCAGCCATGCATAGATTGTCAAGCCTGTTGGTCTTTTTATTAGCTATTTTATTTGTCTTTTTTTCTATTTGTGCTACATCTCCACCTGCCGTTAAAACCGGCTTTATTCCTGATTCTGCCTTCTCCGCAAAACGTGCTTATACCCATCTGTTGCAAATAGCCGGCACGCCACACAGTACCGGCACTCCTGAAAATGTAAGGGTACGGGAATATATAGCCGCTGAATGCAAGCAGTTAGGTTTTAATGTGGAGATACAAAATGCTACTTCGGTTTTTAACAGAAAGGGAATTATTCATGCTGCCAATGTATACAATGTTATTGCGGATAAAAAGGGGCGGCACCATAGTAAATCGGTCATGTTAATGGCCCACTACGATTCGCAATTAAATACACCCGGCGCAGGTGATGATGGCGGCGGGGTAGCCGCTATGCTGGAAGCAGCAAGGGCCTTACAAAAATCAGGTACGCTGCAAAATGACCTCATTTTACTATTTACCGATGGGGAGGAAATTGGCCTTGCCGGAGCAAATGCTTTTTTGAAGGAAAGCCCACTGGCGAAAGGGATTGGTTTAGTAATAAATTTTGAAGGAAGGGGCAATACCGGCCCCGGCAGTATGTTTGAGGTGAATGACAAAAACGGCTGGGTAATAAATGAATATGCAAAATCGGTTGCTCACCCTTTTGCTAATTCGCTTGGTTATGAAATTTATAAAAAATTACCCAATTACACTGATTTTACCTTGTTTAAAAATGCCGGCATTACTGGCTTGAACAATGCTTATATCGATGGTTTTGCAAACTACCACAGCCCAAATGATAAACCGGAAAATTTAGATTTACGAAGCCTGCAACAGAATGGCGATAATATGGTGAGCCTTGTAAAGCACTTTGGGAATTTAAATATTACAGAAACAAAAGCAACTGATGTTAGTTATTTTAATGTGATCGGTAATTGGTTTGTGCATTACAATGCTTCCTTTAATTTGGTGGTGGTTGTGTTAGTAAACCTGCTTTTTATAGTGCTCCTGGTTTGGATATTTAAAAGTAAAAAAATCAGGACAGGTGGTTTTATAATTGGCACTTTACTATTTCCCGTTGTACTCATCATTATTTATTTTGCGTCGAACTACCTGTTAAAGTTTACGCTTTCGCTTTATCCAATGTATAGTCATTTCGATGAAAATAATTCATATAACTGTGCCTGGTATTTTTTAGCGATGAGTGCGATGGCCGTTACTATTTTTTCATTCTCCTATTATTTAGCTTCCAAAAAAATGAGGGCTGATTCATTGCTGTCGGGTATCTTATTCATTGTTGTAATGCTGATGAATGGGATGCAATATGCAATCCCTTCAGCAAGCTATTTACTGTTTATTCCCTTGCTTTTTATCATCGCTTTTCGCTTGTTTGTTTTGAGTAGAAAAGCCAATGAGGGAAAGTCAGATCTGCAAATAAATTTTTTAAACCTGGCAAGTGTTTTACCGGCTATCTGCCTGGTAGCTCCCATTCTATATTTTACTTTTATAGCTTTTGCCCTGGGAAGTACAATGCCTTTTGTGGTGGTGGGGGTGGGCATTTGTGCCGGGCTTTTATTTCCCGTGTTCTACGCTTGTTTAAAAGCCAACGGCTATTTAATTCCTGTTATTGCCGTTGGTTGTTTTTTGGGAGCCATGCTGGGAGGTCATTTTACTTCAGGGTATTCCCAAAAGTATCCGCTGCCATCTTCAATCAGGTACATCCTGGATGCTGATTCTTCAAAAGCAAAATGGGTTTCTGATTTTGTAGCGACTGATAAATGGTCTGCCGGCTTTTTTAATGGCGGCATAAATCATTCGGGAGTTAGCAGGTATAGGGGCATGTTAACAGGAGCTGCGCCGGTTTTGTCAATTTTGCCTCCGTCTGTTTCTATAGTAAAAGATACGCTGGAAAACGGTATTAGAAAATTGACGTTGCTTTTTAACAGTGCCAGGCAAAATGCTTCTTTTTTGAATATTTCAATTGCCGATAGTAACAAAGTAAAAATTGACAGCATTAATAAGCAGCAGGTAGACACAGCGCAAAATGGGGATGCTTCCTTTTTTCGAACGTTGGTATTCACAGGGGTACCACTGAACGGAGTAGAGGTGGCTTTTGAAATGGGGATTGATAAAAAGTTAAACATCATTGTCTATGATCGCTCAATAGGGTTACCATCCATACCTGGTGTTAACACAACTTATCCGGAAGATATCATTCCTGCACAAAATAGTAATAGCAATACGCTACAGGTAAGGAAACACTATGTGTTTTAGAGAGATGCAACTTTAATAAATCGAAATTCTTCCGGTAGCACTGTAAGTATATTGGTATTGCCAGGCCAATATGGTTACGAAAATTACTCTGACAGTTTTTAAAATCGTCCCTTGTTGAAAATCGTTTAGTGTTAACTTGCGATACCGATAAACACTGTAAAATGTGCTATGATATACTTGTCTTTTTATAAACAGGAAAACAGGCTGGCAAAAGCATCTTTTGATCAGTTGTTACAATCAATTCCAATACATCTTCAGGATAAAATTTTAAAATTCAGGAACTGGCAGGATGCAGAGCGTAGCCTGGCCGGAAAAATTATGCTAATGAGAGGGCTAAGGCATATAGGCAGAAATGAATATTCGTTGAATGATCTTAAATATAGCGAGTTTCAAAAACCCTTTTTTGATGAATCCATCCATTTTAATATTTCCCATTCTGGAAACTATATCATTTGTGCAATCAGTGAAATAAATCAAATAGGCGTGGATGTGGAAGAATTAAATGAAATTCCAATGGATGATTTTACAAACCTGTTTGATAACCGGGAATGGGAGGAAGTAATAAGCGCAGAAAATAAATTCAGGGCATTTTATACTTTGTGGACAAAAAAGGAAGCTTTTTTAAAATTAATTGGCTGTGGCCTTAACCAGCCGTTAAATGAAGTAGCCATACTAAATAATAGGCTGATATGGGAAAATAAAGAATTGTTTTTAAGCGAAATAGCGCTTGATTCACAACATATTGCCTACCTCTGTACCGATGTAATTTCACCCGTCGTACAAGTTCAGGAAATTCATTTATAAACGGAACCCACCTTTTTGATAATTGTTCTCAAAATTACCCGGTTCTAAGTACAGATAGTGTCCATTTTTGAAAATAGTCCCGGTTATTATCTCTCCTTGCTTCTTGCTGGTGACATCAATTAAAGTTCCATCATAAAATGGTAGCGGGGGGCGAATTTATTCCTTCTCAAAAAAGGATATGCAATAATTTATTAGGACGGATCGCCATTTATTCAGCTTGAGGAATTTGTAAAAATACGGTTTCGATTGCCAGTATTTAAAACATTAAGATATAATATGTTATAGCTGTATTAAAAGAGGGGTAGTCAAATCCGATAGTTATCGGATGTCGCAGGGGGTTGGAGAGGACACCAACCACGGCCCAGCCTCGGTCGGTGGACACCGACCGAAAACGGGAGCGACATCCGATAGGTATCGGATTTGAAATTCACCCATTAAAAGCGCAGAGTATTGAAAGTGACTTTTTTTGATTATTTTGCAGCTTAATTCCAGCTACAGTTGATGTAGTAAACCTGTTATCCACTATGTCTGTCCCAATATGCTGGTAAAGATGCGGGATAGCCGTTTCAAATAAACTCAAAATCCTATCCCACTATAAAATCAGTGTGTAAAATTAGTTTTTTAATGAAAAAAAATATTCGTCTTTTCTGTTTACCATTTGCAGGCGGTAATAAATATTCGTACCGTGAATTTACTGAAAAAGCACCCGCTTTTTTAAATATCACAACAATGGAATACCCGGGAAGGGGAGCCAGGATTAAAGAGGCTTTTCCTTTGGACATAGATCACCTGGTAAATGATTTGTATCTGCAGATTTTGCCATTGGTAGATGAGGGTAGTTATGCAATATACGGGCACAGCCTGGGCGGATTAGTGGCTTATCTTTTAACCAGGAAGTTGATAGAAAATAACCATAAAGCGCCTTTGCATCTTTTTATCACCGGTACTACAGGTCCATCGGCTTTGTCCCGTACTGAAAAAAAAAGGCATTTGCTTGAAAAAAAGGAATTTATTGAGGAGATAAGGGAATTGGACGGAATGCCGGAGGAAATATTAAATAACGATGAATTGTTATACTATTTTGAGCCAATCCTTCGTTCTGATTTTAAATTAAGTGAGGACTATAAATATATTGAAAAAGCGCCATTCGGAATTCCAATGACAGTGATTACGGGTACCGAAGAGGATATGGAGTTGGAAGATATCCGGTTATGGCAGAAAGAAAATAGTTTTACGATTGATTTTAAACGAATGCCCGGTAAGCATTTTTTTATTTTTCAAAACGCATTTAAAATAATGGAAATTATATCCAAAAAATTATATTTTAATAAAACCCTCATCTAGCAATGAACACTAAACAAATGTACCTCAAACCCAATGTAGTAATTGAACCATTGGTTGATAAATGGTATGCCTGGAGCCATTTAATTTCTCCTGCCACCGCAGCAATGAACATTGTAGGGCGACATCACATGATTACAGAATCTTACCTGGCCGCCCCCTCCATCCATGCGGAAGCGGTGCTAAAT
>JBBQTL010000237.1:0-8908 GCA_038213285.1 Chitinophagales bacterium | reverse complement strand
GAACGCATGGGCGAAGCATATTTATCACTAAATTAGATTCGGTACATAAAGCATACGATAAAATGATAAAGAGTCAACAGATAAAGGCCGCCTTAAAAACATTTGATCCAAAGCAAATGAATGAAGGTGAATCCCTAATTGATTGCCCGCCCGCCAAAGCTCCAAAACGTAAG
Organism: Chitinophagales bacterium; assembly: GCA_038213285.1. Lineage (GTDB taxonomy): Bacteria > Bacteroidota > Bacteroidia > Chitinophagales > Chitinophagaceae > Ferruginibacter. The sequence goes on along the minus strand of JBBQTL010000237.1, from coordinate 8,735 downwards.
AAACAAATAATAATGGTAAAAAAAAATAGCCCTGATTAAAAATATATCGTATGTACCTGGAGATGATTTTGACCTGAGAACAACCTCGAAAAATTTGAGAACGGGAAAGTGACGAACGTTAAACAATTATGGTACAAACTTGTTAAATCATTTCAAGTTCTAATGATTTTATCTCATTTAAAAATCCCAAAAAGATTATGCCTATAACAATTGGACAACAAGCACCTGATTTTTCATTATTCGATAGCGACAAAAACAAAGTAAACCTGGGCGATTTTAAGGGAAAAAACGTAGTGATTCTATTCTTCCCTCTTGCTTTTACCAGTGTATGTACAGCGGAGTTGTGCAACATACGAGACAATATTTCCATCTACAATGATTTAAATGCCCAGGTTGCAGGTATTTCTGTAGATTCTTTATATGTGTTAAATAAATTCAAACAGGAACAAAACCTTAATTTTCCATTATTGAGTGATTTTAATAAGGACGCATCAAAAGCTTATGAGGCTTTGTATGAAACATTTCCAGCATTTGAGATGCATGGTGTAAGTAAAAGAGCTGCATTTGTAATTGATAAAGAAGGGATTGTCCAATACGCAGAAATCTGTGCTTCGCCTGGTGATCTTCCGGATTTTTCTGCAATTCAAAACATGTTGAATGGACTTATTTAGAATCTGTTGGTAAAATAATTTTTTAAAAATCACATAAAAACTACATTCAACCGTTAACTATTTGATTACAGCATTTTTAAAATAATTTGACTACTTTTACTTTTCTGAAAAAGCTTATAACAATACTAATTTTATTATTTGGAATAACTTTTACATCTTTTGCTCAAAATAAACCTGGTATATCTGACGAGGTTTCAGCAAAAATCATCAAGTTTTTCCCAAATCCCGCTACCTCTAATATAAATTTTGAGTTGAGACAGGGGTATGATAAGTTCTATACACTCCAGGTATTTAATTTCATGGGCAAAAAGGTATACGAACTAAGTCCATCAAGCCAACGTGTCAACCTTTCTCTTGATGGGTTTTACCGTGGTGTTTACATCTTTCAATTACGGGATAAATCTGGTAAAATTATCGATTCCGGAAGATTCCAGGTGATTAAGTAAATTACCATCGTCCTGAAATTCCATTTTTTTCTAAATGCCATTGAAGTCTTACACATAGTTTTCATTTCCCAATATACGCATGCCCGCCCGATCATCGGGTTAGCTTTTTTGTACAATAAAAATGAGTAGCTGTCTTCTACAAGACTTGCACAATTAAAAATTTCAAATAGTGCGTATTTTCCTGGTCTCTGATGATGGGGTGGTCAGCAGATTGGGAATTGAATACAACCTGGCGTATCTTCCTTTTTGCATCTTTGGCTGCCATAGCAATTATGTCTAAGAACAATTCAGGTTTTACCAGGTTGGTGCAACTGGAGGTAACTAAAAAACCACCGGGCTTTACCAATTTAATACCCCTCAAATTAATTTCCTTGTAACCTGCCACGGCCTTATCAATACTGCTCCTGCTTTTTGTAAACGAGGGCGGATCAAGCATCACAACGTCCCATTGTTTACCTTCCTTAGTCCATTCTTTTAATACATCAAATGCGTTAACACATTCAAACCGGCAGATATTTTGCACGTTATTTAGCGCAGCATTTTTATTGCACATATCAATTGCACTTTGCGATATATCGAGCCCCAACACAGATTTGGCACCATACATAGCAGCGCTTATTTCAAATGAGCCGGTATAACAAAACGCACCCAATACATCCGCTCCTTTCACAATATGTTGTATCATTTTGCGGTTATCCTGCTGATCCAAAAAAAAGCCCGTCTTTTGACCGTTTGCAATATCAACGTTGAATTTGATTCCGTTTTCATTGATGATAATATTAGTATCAAATTCGGCAGACAGAAAGCCTTTGTATTGATCCATCCCTTCCAATTCTCTAACCGGCACGTCATTTCGTTCGTAAATGCCTTTAGGAGAAAAAATTTGCTCCAATGCTTTTACAATGGAAGGCTTCCAGATATCGATGCCCAGGGCAAGTGTTTGAATTACGAAGTAGTCATTAAATTTATCAATGATCAATTGGGGGATATCATCCGCTTCCCCAAAAATTAGCCTGCAGTTTTCCTTATACCCTAATTTTTGACGATAGGCCCAGGCCTGCAGAATACTGTTATAAAAAAACTGATCATTGATTTCTTCATTTTTATCCCTTGTAAGCAACCTTACCATAATTTGCGATTGGGGATTCACATATCCCTTGCCTACAAATTTTTTATCGTGGGTAAACAGATTTACAATTTCCCCCGCTTTAGCTGCAGCATCAAGCGCTTTGCCCCTGTTTATTTCATTCCCAAATACCCAGGGATGACCATTTTCAATTCGGTTACTAACATTTTTATTGAGAAAAAGACTTTTCATGCCGCAAAGGTAACTATTGTGGAAAGGTGTCAGACAGTTTGAAAGTACTATTAGCTAATCACTCCTAATTATTGCCAATTTGGCTGTAAATCAAGGCTTGGCAAAATGTTTGACAATCGTACCTTTGCAAACTATTTACCCAACCTTATCCGCTACCAATAGCGAGGTAAACGTTTTAATATTTTAAATTATGGAAGAGAAAACGAAATTTAATGTTGAAGATCAGGATATGACAGAAGAAATGAAAGAGTTCACAGAAATGAATATCAACTCTGATGCAGATATTCCCGGTAATACCCATTTGAGCAATCCTGATTCCGAAAATGTAGTGGAAAAATTTCAGGCAGAATTGGATGAACAAAAAGACAAGTATATTCGTTTGTTCGCAGAGTTTGATAACTTCAAAAGAAGAAATGCCAAAGAAAGGATTGAACTAATTCAAACTGCAGGTAAAGAAGTGATTACCGCTTTATTGGATGTAATGGATGATTGTGACCGTGCAGAAAAACAAATTCAATCAAGTGATGACTTGCAGCAGATTAAAGAAGGTATTAATCTTGTGTTTGGTAAATTAAGAAATACACTTCAGTCGAAAGGATTGAAGGCAATGGACAGTATCAACACAGATTTCGATGTTGAAAAACATGAAGCCATCACTGAAATCCCTGCTCCTACTCCCAATTTAGTTGATAAGGTAGTAGATGAAGTTCAAAAAGGTTATTATTTGAATGATAAAATCATACGCTTTGCAAAAGTGGTGGTAGGCAAATAAGAAATAATTAATAAATGGCTAATGTGCTAATTTGCTATTTGAAATCGCATATTAGCACATTAACATATTAGCACTGTAGCATTATGAAGAGAGATTTTTATGAAATATTAGGTGTGGCAAAATCTGCATCGCAGGATGAGATAAAGAAGGCATACCGCAAAGTAGCTATGCAGTATCACCCGGATCGTAACCCGGGCGACAAGCCTTCAGAAGAAAAGTTTAAAGAAGCAGCAGAAGCTTACGAAATATTGAGTGACACAGATAAAAGAGCCCAATACGATCGCTTTGGGCATAATGCATTTAGCCAGGGCCGGGGCGGTGGTGGTGGTGGCGGTGGCTTTAGTGGTGGCGGAATGAATATGGATGATATTTTCAGCCAATTTGGCGATATTTTCGGAGAAGAAAGTCCTTTTGGAAGTTTCTTTGGCAGTGGTGGAAGAAGATCGTCAGGAGGGCGTAGCCGCGGTGTAAGAGGTAGCAATCTTCGTATTAAGATAAAGCTCAATTACGAAGAGATGGCCAAAGGCGCCTCTAAAACAGTAAAAGTAAAAAAGCACGTAACCTGTACTACCTGCACTGGTAGTGGAGCCAAAGATAAAAACAGTGTGCAAACATGCGGTACTTGCGGTGGAAGCGGCCAGGTAAGAAGAGTTCAGAATACCTTTTTAGGTCAGATGCAAACCGTAACAACCTGCCCTACCTGTAATGGTGAAGGTAGTACCATTGCCAATAAATGTTCGGCTTGTAAGGGAGAAGGTCGTGTATATGGAGAAGAGACCGTTACTATTGAAATACCAGCCGGCGTACAGGAGGGGATGCAGCTTAGCATGAACGGAAAGGGTAATGCGGGAGAAAGAGGTGGTTCCAATGGTGATCTGATTGTTTTAATTGAAGAAGAAGCGCACGCTGAATTACATAGGGATGGGCTCAACGTGGCTTTTGATCTGCACTTGTCATTCCCGGAAGCGGTATTTGGTACCAATGTAGAAGTGCCAACAATTGATGGCAAAGCAAAAATAAAAATACCACCCGGTACTCAAAGTGGAAAAATTTTCAGGCTTAAGGGTAAGGGCTTTCCTGCGGTTAACAGTTATGAAAAAGGTGATCAGTTAATTCATGTAAATATCTGGACGCCGCAACATGTAAACTCAGAGGAAAAATCAATGTTGGAAAAAATGCAGGCAAGCATCAACTTTCAACCAAAACCAGAAAAAGGAGATAAATCATTTTTCGATAAGGTGAGGGAAATGTTTACATAATTCGTCTTCTGTTTTTTTTCTTTTTGGGGTACAATTTTTTGGCTATTACTACCAGCTTAATAAATTCTGCTTGCAGGTAATCGATGGAGTTATAGGATTTTAAGGCAATCGATTCAATATCGTTCCATGTGACATTACGCATGTATTTTGATTCCCTCAGTTTCATTCCAAACATTGCTATCGAGGCCGCTAACTGGTAATCTTTATCAATCAAATTAAACGCTACATAATTATTGATACAATCGTATTTTAATTCTTTGTGTACCTTATTATCATTCAATACATAATTGAGGGAAACCCGGCCAAGGGGATCATCCGCATTTACAGGTAAGTTTATATTAGCAGTATCCTGTGGTTGTATCTCAAAAATAGCCATTACACTATTACCACTGCCTACTTCTCCTCCCTCGAGGTCGCCCGTAGTATCTGAAACAGCATCCCGTTTATTATCAAATCCAATTAACCTGTATTGCTTTATTATTTTCGGGTCAAAATGCATGTTTAAAAAAACATCATCGGCTACTGCATAAAAAGTTTGAGTAACTTCTTTTACCAGCACCTTTTCGGCTTCCCTGATATCATCCAGGTAAGCGTAATTTCCATTGCCTCTTTTTGCAAGGGTTTCCAGTTTTGAATCTTTAAAGTTGCCCATCCCAACACCCAGGCAGGTTAGGTAAACTCCCGTTAGCCGCTCCCGTGTGATTAATTCTTCCAGGGCCTTTTCGGTAGTTTCCCCTACGTTAAAATCTCCGTCTGTGGCCAATATCACCCGGTTGTTTCCTCCTTTAATAAAAGTACGTTCGGCCAAATTATATGCCATCCGGATCGCAGATTCTCCAGGTGTATCACCAGAAGCCGCTAATTCCTCTATTGATTGAATAATTTTTTGCTTTTCATTACCGGCAGTAGGTTGTAACCAAACGGCCACCGTACCGCCATAAATAACAATGGATACTGTATCAATCGGTCTTAAGTTCTTTACCAACATTTGAAAAGCTGCCTTCACCAATGGCAACCGGTTTGGCATATCCATACTACCGGATGCATCAATTAAAAAAACCAGGTTACAGGGTGGCACATTTTGCAGATCCAGTTTGCGGGCATTGATGTTCAAAAAAAGCAGCCTGCTCTTTTCATTCCAGGGGCAATCAGTATATTGAGATTCTAATTTAAACACTTCCTTATTTTCCGGTTCTTTATAGTGCAGGTTAAAATAATTCAATAGCTCTTCGATACGAACAGCATCAGGAGGCACGGTACTATTCATGTGAAGGAACCTGCGGATATTACTATATGATGCCTTATTTACATTAAGTGAAAAAGCCGTATTAGGAAATTTAACTGCATTGACCTCCTCATTTTCTACCAATGAAAAATAAGATTCATCACTTACAAACCAATTAAATTTGTAAGACCGGGTTTGGTCTTTTGTAATTGAAATTAAACGCTGTCGATATTTACTTGCATTTGATGATAATGCTTTCATTACAATAACCTGAAAAACATCGGCTTTTACACCAATGGTTTTTGATTCGTAACCATCTATAACAACTGTAAGTGAATCTTTTAAATTCTTTGTACTGATTCCAAATCCTCCGGAATAACCTGTATAATAAACCATGTGACTGGAATGCAGAAGTATCTTCACATTTTGCAGTGGAAGTTTTTTGTCATCCTGTATTTCGCCCCTGAGATAATATTGAGCGTGTATGGATAAGACAAAGCAAAAGGTTAAAGTATATGCAAACAGCTTTTTCAACAGGCATAAGTTACGTCAAATAAAAAATATACTATTATTATCTCCCCATACCATTCAATCACTACTCTTCTATTAACTGGTAAATCTCAGCAAGATTTCTACCTAATCCATCAAAGTCGAGTCCAAAACCCAATAGGAATTTATTGGGAACATTAAACCCTAAATAATCAATCGTTATAGGATGTTCAAGTGCATCAGGCTTATGTAATAAAGCAGCAATTTTTAAAGAGGCGGGCTGCTGATTATATAATTGAGGTAAAAATTTATTGAGCGTTTTGCCTGTGTCTACAATATCCTCTATAATTACTACATGGCGGTTCACCAATGGTTCATCAAGACCAATGGACGTTATTACATTTCCGGTTGACCTTGTGCCCTTATAAGATGCCAGCTTAATAAAACATATTTCGGCTTCAATATTAATTTCCTTAAAGAGGTCGGACGCAAACATAAATGACCCATTTAAAATAGCGATGAAAAGTGGCCGCTTGCCGGCATAATCAATGTTTATCCGGGCGGCTAATAATGTTATACGTTCATGAATTTCGGTTGCATTTATATACGGCTGAAATTTTTTATCATTTACCTGGATGACTGACATAAATAGTTTGTTTATTCGTATTTGATCAATATGAAGTTTTTGAGTTAGTTAAACAGGGTAATATTAAAACACTAATAACCAGCTTTACGCTCAATCAACTTATACTAAAATCCAATCGGTTAAAACATTTAATAAGTGAAGAAATAAAAACCAGCATAAAACGATTTTTCCCTGCTTTTGTTATGGAAACATCTTTAATTTATTTACCTACGATCAATTGCTGGCCTACTTTTAAATTATCTGAAGTAAGATTATTCCATTCCTTTAATTGCTGAACTGTTACACTATATTTTTTTGCAACTGAATATAAACCTTCTTTTGGCTGCACCTGGTAGAAGATCGCTTTAGCTGCATTAACATTATTATCAGTCAATTTTGCCTGGAAAGATTCAGCAATGGGTTTTAAAAACAACTTTGTTCCGGGACGAACATCGCCATCCTCATTCAACTGGTTATACTCTAGTAAGCTTTCTAAAAGGATGCCATTTCTTTGAGCAACATCATATAAGGTTTCCCTTTTTTGAACTATAATAAAATCCTTCTCCCCATTTTTAGATTTCTTCTGTAAAAAGATTAACTGGTCTTCTTCCAATATCCCATCTTCCTCCAGTTCGTTTAAGTCTAATAGCTTGTGCAAACTTATATTGTGCCGGGTGGCAATCGCAAGAAGCGACGTACCTTTTTGGGCATCTAAACATTTGCTACCATTAATAATTTTTATCTGATCCGTCCTGCCACTTGTTTGAACACCGGATTGTACATTATTATTTTCGCTGTTAACGGTTGCATTTTCTTTATTAACGGGTTGCGGATCATTTTTAATTGTTTGATCCTTTTCAAAAACAACCGGATCATCCTTGTACTTACCGGATTCAAATTTTGGAACTTCGGTTGCACCGGCAATTGAATATTGCTGTAGATTATACAGCTCAATATGCCTGATTAATATATTGGGATATTTTGGGTTAGTAGCATACCCGGCTCTTTTTAAACCATGTGCCCATCCTTTGTAGTCCGTAGCATTCAGTCCAAATAAAAAAGAATAACGTTCACCCCCACGTAAAAAATTGCTATGATCCCTGTAAGAATCTTCGGCAGTTTTATACGTTCTGAAACACTCTCCCGGCGCATCATCATCATGACTTACACCACCGGCAGTCCAGGTGCTTTTACATTTAATACCAAAATGATTATTTGATTTCTTAACCAACACGCTGTTGCCGTTTTCTGTTTCCAATATTCCCTGGGCCAATGTAATGGCTGCCGGAACGCCCATACGCTTCATCTCCCGGATAGCGATGTCTTTATAAAGTTCAATATATTGTTCGGGAGTGATGGTTTGGGCCTTTGTAAACAGTACAATAAAGCAGGAAATGAAAATAAGTTGAAATGTTTTTTTTATCATGTCTTTAGAAATGATTGATAGTATAATGGATGAAAATATATTTAAAAGGGCTTTGTGTTTGATATAAGAAATAAAAATCTACAATTTTCTAATAATCAACAAACCATCCCGCATCGTTAATAATACCTGCTCCACCCTGGGGTCACTTTTTACATGCAAATTAAATGCATGAATAGCAGTTGCATTTTTTCCACTGATATTGTTCTCCAGCACCTGCCCATGAAAAAATACATTATCCGCGATTATAAGACCGTTCTGTTTAACAGATGGCAAAATTAACTCGTAATAATCAATATACCCGGGTTTGTCTGCATCTATAAAAACAATATCCCATTCTTCTTTTAATAACGGTATTATGTCTTTTGCATTGCCTGTATGTAAGATTATCCTTTCCTTATTATCGGATTGCTGAAAATAACGGTAGGCAGTATTTGCATCGTCTTCCCTCAATTCAATCGTATGAAGTTTACCTCCACTTTTTAATCCCGTTGCAAGGCATAATGC
>JBBQTL010000236.1:0-8967 GCA_038213285.1 Chitinophagales bacterium | reverse complement strand
TGGAGAATAGAGCGGTGTCAAAAGATACTAAACTGGTGAAATTAAATGCAACCACCCTGTTGCTGGATTATTGTAATAAAAAGGCCAATAATATGCGGATGAGCAAGCAGTTAAGAAAACTCGCTGAAGCAAAAGAAAAGGGGCAACTCGAACAGGCATTACAATAATTCAGGCCATGTCAATAACTAGGGAGCACTTTGTTTTTCCATCTTTATTCGACTTTACTTACTGGTTTAATTCAATCATTTCACAGCTCAATTTTTTTCCTTATAAAATACTGTTCCCGTTGGCAAAAAATTATGCCAACAATTTCCTGCAATATTTGTTTTGCCGAAAGACGGGGTTTGGCAGATTCCTGTTTTAATTTTGAATTTCCTACTTTAATCAATTCCTCCACCGTAGGATGGAAACGGTAATGATGTGCGAGTGCACTTTTTTAAAGTATTGCTTCAGGCAATCAAATTTCCAAATAATTTATTATGAAATGTTTACTCATTGTTATACTATCTGTCTTTTTATTTTCCCAGGTAAGGGCACAGGTGGAACAGGATGCCGGTGCAGATATGGGTCATCAAAAGGCTGGCAGATGGGAGTCGAATTCGATTTATGGAAAATTAATTGATAAGACTACCGGTAAGCCGATGGCAGCCTCTTCGGTACAAATATATTCTACCGTCAATAAAAAGGATAGTGCATTAAATGGCATGTTGAGTAAACCCAATGGTGAATTCGGTTTTAAAAATCTGCCAAAGGAAAAGCGTTTTCGTTTACTTATTTCGGCATTGGGATACGAAACGCTGGACCAACTAGTGACCATTGATGAGCAACGGGCAAAAGAGGGAAGCAGTTTTTTTGAAAAAGACCTGGGGAATTTATTGGTGGCTACCAAAATTAAGCAATTGGATGCGGTAGTGGTTACGTCCAGCCGGCCTGCTCTGCAAATGGGTATTGACCGTAAAATATTCAGTGTTGAAAAAAGCCTCGTAGCCGCGGGCGGTACAGCGGTTGATATTATGAAAAATATTCCTTCTGTTTCGGTGGATATTGAAGGAAATGTGGAACTGCGCAATAGCACTCCGCAGATATTTATTGATGGACGGCCAACCATATTAACCCTCGACCAGGTATCTGCCGACCAGATTGATAAGATAGAACTAATCACTAATCCATCCGCAAAATTTGATGCAGCAAGTTCGGGTGGCATTATAAATATCGTATTAAAAAAGAACAAGCGGATTGGTTTAAATGGGGTGGCGTCCATCAGTGGCGGAACACCTAAATTGTTCAGCGGTAACCTCAACCTGAACCTGCGGCAGGACAAGTTTAATTTTTTTGTAAGTGCCGGTCACAACCAGTCTGGCGGAAAAGCTAGAGGGCGTACCCTTCGTCAAAATAAAAAAGCCGGTGTCATTACTGATTATTTCAAACAAAATTCAGTAAACAACCGGTCACGTAATTTCAACTCCATTCGTTTTGGCGCTGACTATTTTATTAACAATCGTAACACCATTACCCTTTCCCAAAGCTTTGTAGATGGCCGGTTTGGCAGTGTGGAAAACCAGGACCAGCAATACTTTAGCAACAGTGATATTTTACAGCGTTATGGAGTGAGGGTAGCGGATGGGAAATCGGCGTTTAGCCGTAAGAGTACACGGCTCAACTATACTTTTACATTCCCGAAAGCAGGGCAGGAGTTTACAGCAGATGTAAATTATAATACCGGCACCCGCTCAGATAACAGTGAAATAAACAATGATTTTTTTAACCCGGATGGATCTCTGTTTCAAACACCTTCTCTCGTATGGAACGATGGCAGCAGCAGGGAAAAGCAATTGACTGTGCAGGCAGATTATACCAATCCAATATCGGAAAATTCAAAAATTGAGACGGGTGTGAGAACCTATCATAATAATTATTCAAGTTATTTCAATGCCTTCGCAAATGACAATGGCCGACCTGTTAAATTACCATTAAGCAATAACTATATGTATGTTGATATGATCAATGCTGCCTATGCCACTTTCTCGTATCAGAAAAAAGATTTTTCTTACCAGGCGGGGTTAAGGGCGGAGCATTCAAAATTTAATGGTGAACTGGTGGATAGTGCGTATAAATTTGGATATGAGTATCCCAAAGATTTAAGAAATATCTGGGATGCATTGTTCCCCAGTTTTTTTATCACGCAAAAAATAAGCGATTCGGCCGAACTCCAGTTTAACTTTTCACGACGAATCAGACGGCCAAGATTCTGGCAATTGAACCCATTTATTGATCTCAACGATCCGCTAAACCTTCGGCAGGGAAACCCCCAATTACAACCGGAGTTTGTAAATTCATTTGAACTGAATTATAGTAAAAACTATCCTAAAGGAAATTTTTTAGGGGTGTTGTATTTCAGAAGCAACCCAAGGGATATTACCCAGTACAGCGATACCATTACAGCCGCACAATACCAGTTGCTCAACAATGCCGCCGTAGATCCCAACGCTATCCTCAATACCTTTGTTAATGCCAATACTACGATGCGGTACGGGGCTGAGTTTACGCTACAGCATAAAGCCGGCAAAAACTTTGAAATTACCCCTACGTTTAATTTGCAATATCGTACCGTAAAAGCAAAAATTAAAACCCTCGACCTGAGTAATAAGGGCTTTAACTGGGAGACCAAACTTATCATTAATTATAAAACAGAAGGGTTGGAACAATCAGTGTTTAACAACATGAGTTTTCAACTAACCGGTGAATATGAATCGCCCCAGGTAATTCCGCAGGGCACCAGCCTTGCGCAGTATGAATTGGATATTGCCCTACGTAAAGATTTCCTGGAGAATAAGAAAGCCACCCTTACATTTGCGGTGAGTGATGTTTTTAACAGCCAGCGATGGGGAAATATTTATGATACCGAACAGTTTTACCAGGACTCGTATCGCCGGTGGGACGTCCGCAACTTTCGTTTAACGTTTAGTTATAAATTCGGGGATAGTAAATTTTCTTTGTTTAAAAGCGGCGACAGGGGTGGTAATAATGATGATAATTAAAGGGTGCTATTTGCGACTGTCAATAGCGAAAATATAAGTTGTATTTGCCACCAGGTAAAGTCAATCAAGTATCCTATACAGTTTGATTTTATCCCGGATTAATCTTCCCTTTTTTCCCTAAATGCCTTTGGCGTAACTCCAAACTTTGATTTGAAAACGGTGGAAAAATAGGCCTGTGAGGAGAATCCAACTTTATACGAAATTTCCGAAATTGACAGGTCTTCATTCCGCAATAAGAATTTTGCCTTCTGCATTCTTACAGTCAGTATGTAGTCATTTACATTATAACCCAATACAGTTTTCACTTTCCGGTACAACTGTACCCTCGATATGCCAATCTCTTTACAAATATCATCCACCCCAAAATTTTCATTGGCAATATTGCTCTCTATAATAGCAGAAAATTCGCTTACAAATTTTCGGTCGATTTTTTTGCTGCTGGAAGCCTTTTGGCCTTCACTGGGTAATTCGCTGCTGTAATGATCTTTCAATGACAAAACCCGGGCTATTAGTTGTTTGAAATAAAATATTGTTATAAACACGAATTACATTCATTAGGCAATTAGTTTTGTTAAACACGGAGGGGGTTTCTACCCCGTCCTATATTCTTTCAAAAAGAAGCGGACACAGACCGATTAAAAAATAATTATTATGAAAAGTAAAACGATCTCACTTGCCATTTGCAGTTTCGCCTTGCAAGTAATGACAGGCCACCTGTTGGCCCAGCCAGGCAACAAATTGAAAGCCGAACAACACCGCCCGCAAATGCATTTTTCCCCAAAGGCACACTGGGTAAACGATCCCAATGGGATGGTGTATCACAAGGGGATTTATCATTTGTTTTATCAGTATTACCCCGATAGCACCGTATGGGGGCCCATGCACTGGGGGCATGCCACCAGTAAAGACCTTTTTAACTGGCAGGAACAGCCTATTGCGTTATACCCCGACAGCCTCGGTTATATTTTTTCAGGCAGTGCAGTAGTAGATAAAAATAATACATCCGGTTTTGGCAAAAAGGGGCAGGTGCCATTGGTAGCAATTTATACCAGCCACAATCCAAAGGCTGAAAAAGATAAACCACTGGAGGTTGAACACCAGAGTATCGCTTATAGCCTGGACGATGGGAAAATCTGGATAAAATATTCCCGGAACCCTGTGTTGAAAAACCCGGGTATCTCCGATTTTCGAGATCCCAAAGTGATGTGGTTCGAGCCAGCTAAAAAATGGATCATGACCCTTGCTGCCAAGGATCATATCAGCTTTTATTCTTCTCCCGATTTGAAAAACTGGAGCAAGGAAAGTGAGATTGGAAAGGAGTTTGGAGCCCATGGTGGCGTATGGGAATGCCCTGATTTATTTTCACTGGATGATAATGGTAAAAAGGTTTGGGTGCTCATTGTCAACATAAACCCTGGTGCGCCCAACAAAGGTTCGGGCACTCAATATTTCCTGGGCGATTTTGATGGGCATACATTTTCCCCTTTTAGTACCGATACAAAGTGGGCGGATTATGGCCCGGATGATTATGCCGGCATCACCTGGAGCAATACAGGCAAGCGGAAAATATTTTTAGGCTGGATGAGCAACTGGATGTATGCCAACCAGGTACCAACCCTAAAATGGAGAAATGCCATGACCATTCCACGTGAACTTAAATTAAAGCATGTAGGAGATGATCTTTTGCTGGCATCTGAGCCGGTTGCGGAGTTGTTGACAATTCAGTCAAAGCCAGTGATAACTCAAAATATTACTGTTACCAAAAGGATGGATATTTCCGGTAAAACAGGGAAGGTGAAATTACCCTGCCGCATTAATCTGGCAATAGATAAAATAGATGATTTTTCCCTGGTGATTTCAAACGACCTGGGCGAAGAAATAAAGGTTGGTTACGATAAAGCACAAAATCAGTATTTTATTGACCGTATCAAATCCGGAAAGAAAGATTTTCACAAAGAATTTGCAGAAAGGCATGTGGCGCCGCGGTTTAGCAACAATGCCAAAATGAATATGGTATTGGTGATTGATATAAGTTCGATAGAGTTATTTGCTGATGATGGATTATCTGTGATGACCTCGGTTTTCTTTCCCAATAAAACGTACAGCAGGATTCATATTCAATCTCCCGGCATTGTAATTAAAAAGCTGGAATATGTAAAATTATTAAGCACCTGGAAGTAGGGGTTTTGAAAGGGGGGTGTTTTCCAAATATTGTTGAAGAATCCATTTCCAGCTATATTTACATCAATAATTACTTGCAGATAGATATTATAGCGTAGTTGCAAATTTACAGACTCAGGCTCCCTTCTCGCTGGGGTGAGCCTTCCGACGAATAGGGAGCTTGGAGTAAGTTCAAACAACCTGTGAAATAAACAGGTCTTTTTAAATTAACTGTATGAAATATATTTTTAAAATAATGTTGTCATTGGTGTTGATTTCAACCGGCGCTTTTGCCCAGCGACCTGCGGAAACCATTCCACCCTTTACCTTTTTTAAACCCGACAAAACGCCCTTTAAAAACAACAATCTTCAACCGGGGAAAATGGTGTTCTTCGTTTTCTTTGATACCGATTGCGACCATTGCCAGCATGCCATTCAATATATCAATCAGCACCAGGCCGAGATTAAGAAAGCATCCGTTTATTTAATAACGCTCGACGGCCAGGAAAAGGTCAATCGTTTCATGAGTCAATACGGTAGTAAATTGCCGGGTAATAAAAAAGTAACCATTTTACAGGATCTTAACAATGAGTTTTTGCAAAAATTCAGGCCACGAAAATATCCCTCGCTCTTCCTTTATTCAGCAAAGCATACACTGCTGATGTATGATGACAATGAACAAAATTTATTTAAGTTTTTACAGCAGGTAAAGTAAACGGAACAGGGGGAAAGGGGCATCTTGCCGGTAGATGCTAGTTTAATTACCGCACCATTAACCTCAAAGTCTAATGTATGAACAGTAAAAGCAATCACGATGAGCGTATTGCAAAATTGACATTCGCCACCGTATATCCACTTTATGCTACAAAAGTTGAGAAGAAAGAAAGAACAAAAAAAGAATTACACCAGGTAATTGAGTGGCTAACCGGTTACGATGAAAAAAAACTTCAGGAACTCATTGAAGAAAAAGTAATTTTTGAAAAGTTCTTTCAACATGCCACACTAAACCCGAACGCTCACCTGATCACAGGCGTTATCTGTGGCTATCGGGTAGAAGAAATCGAAAATCTGTTAACGCAACAGGTAAGGTATTTGGACAAGCTGGTAGATGAATTGGCTAAGGGACGTAAAATGGAGAAGATTTTGCGGGTGGCGTAGTGCGACCGCTAAATGAATTGATAGCTTTTCGGTTTTACACAAAGGTGAATGACACGACAAAAAGAACACAGCAGATAACATGAATGCATTATGACATTTCCTTTCTTATTACAAATATTTCCTTTTCATTTAGAATAATATATAACGGGAGACTTTCACGTACGGATCTGTGAGCGGCTGTGGCAGAAATGCTGCGGACTACCCGATCGTGATAAAAAACAGCCAATGTTTAAAATTTAACGCCCTTTTTTTTACGAATTATAACCACACATCATGTTCACAATAGATGCCCATTTAGACCTGAGTATGAACGCCATGGAATGGAACCGTGATTTGCGTAAAACCGTATTTGAAATTAGGGAAACAGAGAGGGGTTTAACTGATAAACCGGACCGACAAAAGGGAACCGTAGCATTTCCCGAATTAAGAAAAGGCAATGTGGGTTTAGTGGTGGCAACTCAAATAGCAAGATATGTAAAACAAAACAGCGCCTTGCCCGGCTGGCATTCGCCGGAACAGGCATGGGCGCAAACACAGGGCCAGTTGGCGTGGTACAAAAGCATGGAGGAAGCCGGCGAAATGGTAATGATAAAAGATAAAGCTGCACTGGAAAGCCATCTTGCACTTTGGCAAAATGATGAACCAAACCATGAAAAGCCGATCGGTTATATTTCGAGTTTGGAAGGGGCTGATTCGATTGTTTCGATCAGTTATCTTGAAAGGGCTTATCAAGATGGGCTAAGGGCATTGGGGCCTGCGCATTATGGTCCGGGCCGCTACGCAAACGGTACAGATGCAACCGGCAGGCTAAGTAATGAAGGCAAAGATTTATTAAAAGAAATGGAACGGTTGAATATAATCCTGGATGCAACCCATTTATGTGATGATGCCTTTTGGGATGCATTAAAAGTTTTCAACGGACCGGTATGGGCCAGTCACAATAACTGCAGGTCAATGGTTAATCACAACCGGCAGTTGAGTGATGATATGATAAAGGTGTTGATTGATAGGGGAGCAGTGATTGGTGGCGCATTGGATGCATGGATGATGGTGCCGGGATGGGAGCGGCAGGTATCAAAACCAAAAGAAATGAATTGTTCATTGGAAAGAATGATTGATCACATGGATCATATTTGCCAGTTAGCAGGCAATACCTTGCATGTTGGTATTGGTACCGACCTGGATGGCGCTTTTGGAAAGGAACAATGCCCTTATGACCTGGAAACAATTGAAGACTTAAAAAAAATTCCTGCCTTACTTGTAAAAAGAGGTTATTCGCAGCAGGATATAGAAAATATAATGCATGGAAACTGGTTGCGTTTTTTGTACAACGCATGGAAGTAAAGATGAGTTGATATCTGCCACCCGGTAGAATATCAAAGGTAGCTACCCAAAAAAATAGGCAGCCGGAAATACATATCATGCCAGCGCTTCCTCCCGGTATGCTTTAGGCGAAAATCCCGTTGATTTTTTGAAAAACGGCCCCACTGCCTTTTTTAATTCGTGGGGAAGATTAGCACTAACAAATATGATATCACCATCAAAGAGGGTATCCATTTTTTTAAAAAATATAAAATGATCAATTTTAAATTGCTAAAATATTTGCCATTATTTGCCTTATCGTCTTCATTCAGGATCAATGCAGGTTATTTATCTAAAAAATGAAACCTACTTCTTAAAAATATAATGAAAGTCCCTATCTTTAAATTTTAAAGCTACATACCTATTCCAATTCTATTGTATCGTAGTAAAAGACAGGCAGATATGAAAATAACGATTAATGTATATAAAGAAAGGATCGTAAAAAGCTTATATTTTAAAAAATCGCTTTCATGTGCTGAATTGAGCAAACGGATTGAAAAAAGTCTACACGTCACTACCCAATTGCTAAACATACTGGCCGCCGAAGATTATGTGATTGAGACGGGTTATGCAAAATCTACCGGTGGAAGAAAGCCGGTTATGTATGCGCTCAATCCAAATGTTTTGTATGTGGTGTCCGTAGCTATGGACCAGTTTGTAACAAGGATTGCCATTATGAATATGAATAATGAGTTTATCACCCCTGTTAGAATTTTGGAATTACCCTTGTTGAATAATGACCAGGCGCTTTCAATTTTGGCGGAGAAAATAAAACAGGAAATAGATAGCTCCGGTATACCCAAAACTAAATTTGCCGGAATAGGAATTGGGATGCCTGGATTTATAGATCTAAAGCGGGGATTAAATCATACTTATTTGCCAACAGGGGGCAGGAGCATTACGGAGTATATCAGTGAGACAATTAAGATACCTGCTTTTATAGATAATGATTCCAGTATTGTAGCATTGGCTGAGCTTCAGTTTGGTGCGGCCCGCAATACTAAAAACGCAATGATTGTAAATGTTGGCTGGGGAATAGGGCTGGGAGTAGTGCTAAATGGTGAATTGTACCGGGGCCATAATGGTTTTGCCGGCGAGTTTAGCCATATCCCCCTGCTGTTCAATGGTAAGTTATGCTACTGCGGCAAAAGCGGCTGTCTTGAAACGGAAGCTTCCCTGGTGATTGTGGTGGAAAGAGCCATCGAAGGGTTGAGAACCGGGCAGGTTACCCGGCTGAAAGAATTGTCTG
>JBBQTL010000235.1:0-9116 GCA_038213285.1 Chitinophagales bacterium | reverse complement strand
ACCTGCAAAAGATAAAAGCTGCCAATAAAGAACTTACCAAAAAAGAACTGTTTAAAGATTTGCTACACCGCCTGTATCCCGGTGAAAGCGAAATACAATCGATTATTGATGCCATCAGTGCCGGGGCGGAGAAAACCATTTATTTCCCAAAATTTGATGACAACAATAAAGTACATCAGCAGTTGGCAGCCTTTAGCCAAACAGCGCATGAAAAAGCCTCGTCGTACATAGCTGCCAACCCGCCACAACAGGAGCTAAGCGCCATGCACCTCGGCAGGCTACGGGTAGCTATTAAGAAGCATTTGGCTGAAGAAATGAAGGGTATTGATGGGTTAGTGAAGAAGCTGATTGGGTGATATCCAAGGTTTTTTACAAATCGACTTTATGGTTTTTTTAAATATTTTATGGCAGGCGTAATTTTTAATTCCGAACATTTTACAACTATTACCGGCAAGGTAAAATTATACTTTGCTGTAAAATATTGCATCAGTGCATCAAGGTGTTTAAGCGCTTTTGCCAGATGTTTTTCATAAGTTAAAAATGCTGTGGTGGTTTCAATATTCCCATCCTTTTCACTTACTAAATACCTTGCTCTACGGGATAATGATTGCAGGCTTACGTAAGCTGTATATTCATCTTCAGGAAGTTTTAAAAGAGATAGTTTATTGTAAGGGTTCAGTACATCCTTCACGTCGGCATGCCGTCTGTATTGCAATCCACTGGAAGAAATGTGTGCATTAACTAAATGTAAAGCGGTGTAAAAAGCAACAGTTACCTGCCAGTCAATACAATTATCAATTGTTTGATTGATGCTTTGCAAAAAAGCAATATTACAATTTGCCTGGATGATATGTTCATGAAAAGTTGCCACTAAAAAGGTTAACCAACAAATGGTTTATAGTGGTTGGGTATGGTAATGCCGTCGCAGTTTTCAACAATCATTGAAGTCATATCGAAACCATACTGGTGGTATTTTGCATTAACTAAGGCCTCTGCCAGGTACAATTGCTTTTCTAAATGTTCATCATTTTCATCAATTTGTGCCCAAACCAGTACCTCAGAATCGTTATAGTCAAATGCTAATTTTTGAGGCTTATTATCTTTTATGGTTTTTAGGTAATCCCATAAAATGCTGCCAATAATTTGCCGTTGGGAAAGGTCTCTTGAAAGGTGTGCAACATCAAGGGCATTGCAACCCATTAAAGTATCGTAAATTTTTTTTGTATCCTGGTCAGCAATTTGTGTTTCAATCATCATTTGATGTGTTCGTAAAGTAGCTACCAATTCATCAAACCATTGTTCGGTAGTATTTTGAACGGGATTATCTAATTTTTCAACGATTGTCATATCATAAAAGTAAACATTTTTTCCGCAACTGTAAATTTTGAGCTTATTTTTGGTTTGGCTGTTGGTACGTCGATCAATACAAATTATTTAAAAGCAGCAAGCATCATCAATTTTTTAGTTGTCTTTCCCAACTTCCTTTGTCACTATTCGCATATGGATTTATTGAACGTTTAAAAAATTGGTGGCTCAATTGAAACTTTGTTTTAAAAACCGTTCTCCAAAGCTAAAAAAGAGCAAGCGGGCGTCCCGAAAAGCGGGATTAAAAAGCGCAAGGATGATCCACATTGCTGCTAAGCCCGGACAAAAAATAAAATATTAAAAATGACCGAAAGAAATTATATAAAAATTGGAATTGCCGGCCCGGTAGGTTCAGGCAAAACTGCCCTGATTGAAAGATTGAGTAGACTGATGAGCAAGGATTACAGCATTGCAGTAATCACCAATGATATTTATACAAAAGAAGATGCCGAGTTCTTAACAAAGAATAGTTTGTTGCCTGCAGAAAGAATCATCGGCGTGGAAACCGGTGGGTGCCCACATACCGCCATACGGGAAGATGCCAGTATGAACCTGGAAGCAGTGGAAGAAATGGCCACCCGCATACCGGACGTAGAAATTATTTTTATTGAAAGCGGAGGCGATAATTTATCGGCAACCTTTAGTCCCGACCTGGCGGACCTTACCATTTTTGTAATTGATGTTGCGGAAGGTGACAAAATTCCACGCAAGGGCGGACCGGGCATTACCAGGAGCGACTTGCTGGTGATTAATAAAATTGACCTGGCGCCTTATGTAAATGCTGACCTGGGAGTGATGGAAAGAGATGCCCGTAAAATGCGCAATGGTAATCCTTTCATCTTTACCAACTTAATGAGTCTGCAGGGGTTGGATAGCGTAGCAGGCTGGATAAAGAAATATGCATTGCTGGAACCCGTTGATGAACCCATTTTATTCCGATGATTGCAACGCTTCACATACAAACTGCAACCAGAAATAATATTACTTACCTGAAAAATACTTTCTTTTCAACTCCCTTTAAAGTAGCCAATATTACAGAAGATAAGAAAGCGGGTACCTTGCATTTAATGCTGATGAGCTCATCTCCGGGTATTTTAGATGGAGATCAATACCAGGTAAAAATAACACTGGAAGAAGGGTCATCATTGCAATTACATACGCAATCTTACCAACGCCTGTTTAATATGAAAAAAAGTGCTTCACAATCTTTGGAAGTGCATGTATCAGCCGGTTCATCATTTTGCTTTTTGCCGCATCCATCCGTACCACATGCACAATCAGTATTTAGCGCCACCAATAAAATCTGGCTCCAGGAAAACTGTAGACTGGTGTTTGGAGAAATATTAACCTGCGGCAGAAAATTAAATGGGGAAGTTTTTTTGTTTTCAAAATACCATAATACCACCCAGGTTTTTCTTCATGACAAACTGATCATCAAAGAAAATTTATTAATTGAACCATCAACCATCAATCTAAATACCATTGGCCAATTGGAAGGCTTTACCCACCAGGCCAGTTTTACTTACCTGCATGCAGCAGCCAAAATAAAACCCTTGATTGATTTAGTAAATGATTTTTTAACCAACCAACCCGATATAGCTTTTGGCATAACAGAAGCACCGGCAAATGGGCTGATTGTAAGGATACTCGGGAACAAGGCCGAACAATTACATGATTGTTTGAAAAGTATAGCAACAATTTTACCACAACTCACCAAACTTAAACCAGTAGCTGATGCAGTCTGAAATGGACATATTGATCGTCGCTGCTATATCAATTGCCGGCCTGCATACAGCAACTGGCCCCGATCATTATTTGCCTTTTATTGCTTTGTCAAAATCGAGGAATTGGCCGGTTGGTAAAACCATTGGATGGACGATCATTTGCGGAGCCGGCCATGTGTTGAGTTCGGTACTATTGGGTTTGGGAGGTGCGGCATTGGGATGGTCCTTATCAAAATTAAGCTGGCTCGAAGATATACGCGGTGGCATTGCCGGTTGGGTAATGTTGCTCTTCGGTTTTATATATGGCATCTGGGGTTTATATCGGGCAATCCGCAACAATCCGCACAAGCATTTTGAATTACAGGACAATGGTGATATGTATGTGTATCAGCACAATCATGGGGCAGCGGTCTCCCGCAATGAGCGGTATAAAGTAACACCCTGGGTAATGTTTATAATTTTTGTACTGGGACCTTGTGAACCCATGATACCGTTGCTATATTTTCCGGCAGCTCAAAACAGTTGGTGGGGAATGGGCTTGCTGATTGGAATATATACATTAGTGACTTTAATTACCATGCTTATCCTTGTACTGTTAGGTTATTATGGATTTGCGTTTGTAAAAACAGAAAAAATAGAACGGTACGTTCATGCATTGGGAGGCTTGACTATATTTATTTGCGGTGTGGGAATGTTGTGGATGGGTTGGTGAACCCACTTTGATAAAGTAAGGATCATACAGTAAATTCCAAACAACTGGATTGGCTTTAATCTATAAAGAAAAGGGTATGAAATTTCATACCCTTTTCTTTATATGATATTGCACATAAATACTTTCCTATTGTAAGGATTGCATTTAACCAATATTTTTGTTGCACCCTTGTGACTTTGTTTCACTTTTTAAAATTTGTTAAAATATAAGAGGCCTTAAAATCAACTGCCGGATAAATTGTCCCAAAACGATAGTCAATGTCTTGTGCATACCCTACGCCAAAGTGAGAATTAAATGTCCAGTTACTTCCCATTGCTCTTTGAATACCCCAATGAATATTTGTCAAAATGCTGTTTCTTGTTAAATCAGTTTGGCGGTCATTGGGGGTAACATATTTAAATCTTACGCCAAAATAATCTCCAGCATTTAAAAATGGGTTTTTTCCATTTAGACTTCTTGACTTTCTATTATAAAAATACTTTGGTGTCAGTGAAAAATAAAATGCAGGTTTTAATAATTCTAATTTATAATTCAAATATCCTTCTGCAATATCATATCCTCCGCCCCCACCCACAGACAAATCTACTGTTAACTTATTTGAAAGTCTAGGTTCATAAGTAAATCCTATTCCCTGTAATCCTAAGTCAATTTTTATCAAACTTGATAATTTTGTGTTAGCCGAAACAGTTTGGCCAATAGAAAATTGCACAAAACCCAAAAAGAAAGTGAGTAGAAATGTTGTTTTCATAAGATAGAAAATGTTGTTTAAATGTAGGGCTTATTTGCCATACCGTACAACAATATTTTTAGGAAATTAAATAAACTCTATGAGCTAAAAAGTGGCTACCAAAACCAGTATATACCTACCTGTATTTTATTAGCCACTTTTTGTTAGAACTGAATATTAGTGATTAGAACTCCGCACTCTTGGGATAGCGGGGGAAAGGTATCACATCCCTGATATTTCCCATACCGGTTACAAACTGCACCAGTCGCTCAAAGCCAAGCCCAAAGCCTGCGTGAGGGCATGATCCAAATCTCCGTGTATCCAGGTACCAGTTTAATTCCTCTGCAGGTATATTCATTTCCTTCATGCGCCCGGTTAGTTTATCCAGCCGCTCCTCTCTTTGTGAACCACCTACAATTTCTCCAATGCCGGGTGCTAAAATATCCATGGCCGCAACTGTTTTACCATCGTCATTCATGCGCATATAAAACGATTTGATATCCTTTGGATAGTTGGTTAAAATTACCGGCTTTTTAAAATGCTTTTCTACCAGGTATCGCTCATGTTCACTTTGAAGGTCTGCACCCCAACCTTCAATCAGGTAATGAAATTTCTTTTTCTTATTGTGGTTGCTTTCCTTTAAAATTTCAATCGCTTCGGTATATGTCAATCGTTCAAAATCATTGTTCACCACAAAGTCTAATTTTTCCATCAGGCTCATTTCGCTTCTTTCATGCTGAGGCTTTTGCTTTTCTTCTTCTTCCAACCGCTGAGCCAAAAATTCAATGTCTTCTTTATTATTTTCTACAGCATGTTTAATCACATATTTTATAAATTCTTCCGCCAGGTTCATGTTGTCTTCCAGGTCATTAAAAGCCACTTCGGGTTCAATCATCCAAAACTCTGCAAGGTGCCTGGTAGTATTGCTGTTTTCCGCACGAAAGGTGGGCCCGAAAGTATAGATATCGCTGAACGCCATAGCGGCTAATTCGCCTTCCAGTTGGCCACTTACTGTAAGGTTAGTGCTGCGGCCAAAAAAATCTTCTTTAAAATTAATGGAACCGTCTTCATTTTTTGGAGCAGTACCATCCAATGGCAGGCTGGTAACCCTGAACATTTCTCCTGCGCCTTCTGCATCGCTGGCGGTAATAATGGGCGTATGCAAATACACGAACCCTTTATCATTAAAAAATTTATGCACGGCATAAGCCAAAGTATGCCGTACCCGGAAAACAGAACCAAACGTGTTTGTTTTAAAACGAAGGTGGGCTATCTCTCTTAAAAATTCGAGACTGTGTTTCTTGGGTTGTAATGGAAATTTTTCTGCATCGCTATCTCCCAATATTTCAATGGATATTGCTTTTAGTTCTACTTTTTGTCCTTTACCTAATGATGGAATTATTTCGCCAATAGCTTTTACACAGGCACCGGTAGTAATGCGCCGCAGAATTTGTTCGTCAAACTCGCCCAGGCTAACCACTACCTGTAAATTGTTATTGGTGCTGCCGTCATTCAAAGCTATAAACTGGTTGTTACGAAAGGTTCTCACCCATCCCATTACGGTTGCCTGGTAGTTGGCAGTATCACTTGCCAGCAATTCTTTAATCCTCACTCTTTTGTTAAACATACTCCTGATTTTTAGGATTGCAAAGATAACCTGCAAATGGATGATGTCTGTTTTTTTCATATCTGATTTTTTATCTGGGTTTGAGTAAGCCATCATTTTGCCATCTCTTTGATAATCAGTAATTGGACCTACAAACACTATTATCTTGCATAAATCAGACATCATACATCAAAAAATCAGACATCTCAGCTACCTTAGCAAAATGAAAATAGCTTTCTTCTCAACAAAATCTTACGACCGTGAATTTTTTGACCGAAATGTTACCGAACACGAGATCATTTATTTTGAAGCACGGTTAATCCACCAAACTGTTAACCTGGCTGCAGGTTGTACTGCTATCTGTGTTTTTGTAAATGATAAACTAAGTGCCAACGTTATTAAAGAATTAAAAAAAGAGGGTGTTAAACTGATAGCCCTGAGATGCGCAGGCTTTAATAATGTGGATCTTGCTGCGGCAAAGGAGCAGGGTATTACCGTAGTAAGGGTACCGGCATATTCACCTTATGCAGTTGCCGAGCACGCAGTAGCGCTGATGCTTACGCTGAACCGTAAAACACATAAGGCATATAACCGGGTACGGGAGGGCAATTTTTCGCTCGAAAGGCTTACCGGGTTCGACTTGCATGGAAAAACAGTCGGTGTAATTGGTACCGGAAAAATTGGCCAGATATTTTGCGACATCCTGCTCGGATTTGGTTGCAGGGTGTTGGCGTTCGACGTAGTGGCGCATCAGCCTACGGTAGCAAAAGGAGTAGAATATTTACCCCTTATTGATATTTTCGGACAGGCAGATATTATTTCATTGCATTGCCCGCTGAATGAACAAACCCGGCATATTATCAATGAACAAACCATTGCAATGATGAAGGATGGTGTAATGGTGATTAATACCAGCCGTGGTGCTTTAATCAATACTGCAGCGGCGATTAGCGGTCTTAAAACAGGCCGTATTGGTTACCTTGCTCTGGATGTGTATGAGCAGGAAGAAAAGCTGTTTTTCAATGATCTTTCCGAAAATATTATACAGGATGATGACATCATGCGGCTATTAAGTTTTCCGAATGTATTGATTACGTCGCACCAGGGGTTTTTTACGGAAGAAGCATTAACGCAGATTGCAAAAATTACCATGGCTAATGTGGATGATTTTGCATCAGGCAAGTCGCCTGTAAATATTGTTGTATAAAAATAAATATGCCGGGAATGTCATCAAACTTTGTAAAGGAACACGGCTAGCATTATTTAACTTAAGCAGGTGGGGCAATATGATTAATTTTTTTTGCACTGGTATTCCAATGATCACTCATTTCATCAATAAAGCAAAAAATTATTTGATATAATGATTGGTCGTAATAGCCCAGCCGGTATGCATTCAAAGAGCTGGTTGCCCAATACTCGTAAACACAACCCAAAAACAAAAAAATTATATTTTTAAAGAAAAACAGCGTAATATTGCTATGGAATATTGCTGATAAGGTCTTTCCAATCATTCACTGCATCAGACAGTCCCATTCCATTAATCATAATTCTCAATTACTTTTCAGATTTTAAGACTAGATTTTTTGAAAAAAATCATTTTCACTTTCTTATGTATGACATTTTACAACTGAACGATATGCTCGTTCCTGAGTTGCAGGATATTGCAGAGCAACTTGCTATTCCTAATTTTAAAAAAATAGATAAGCAGGATTTAATATATAAGATCCTCGATAACCAATCCATTATGAGTGCAGAAACCAAAAACGGAGAAGAAGGAAAACCAAAAAGAAAACGTACAATAAAAGTTACACCCGCTGTTATTGCAGAAGAGCCTTCAGCTCCACAGGAAAAATCAAAAGCAGAACCGAAGCCAGAACAGAAGCCGGTTAAAAGAAACGAACATCACAATGATAAAAAAAGGGCTGTAAAAAAAGTGGAACCTGAGGAAGATGATGATGAGGAAGAATTACAACCCATTACCAGTGAGCAAAGTACCATTCCAGCCGCAATAGCATCCTTATTACAGGAAGAAGATATTCAACAGCAACAACCGGAATTACTTCAAAACGAGAATAATCAGCAAAATCAATACCCTAACAAACAGTACCAGCAGCGCAGGGATAACCAGGTATTCAATATTGAATTTGACGGAATTATTTTGGGAGAAGGCGTACTGGAAATGATGCCTGACGGATATGGATTTTTAAGAAGCAGTGATTACAACTATTTGTCATCACCGGATGATATTTATGTATCGCCATCACAAATAAAATTATTTGGATTAAAAACGGGTGATACCGTTTACGGATCTGTTCGTCCGCCAAAAGAAGGGGAAAAATATTTTGCCCTGCTAAAGGTGGAAACCATCAATGGTAAAAGCCCGGAAGAAGTGAGAGACAGGGTTCCGTTTGATTACCTTACCCCATTGTTTCCGTTTGAGAAACTGAACTTAACTACACAGTCAAATAACTACAGTACAAGAATCATGGATCTGTTTACGCCAATTGGTAAGGGCCAGCGTGGATTGATTGTTGCCCAGCCAAAAACCGGTAAAACCATGTTACTAAAGGAATTGGCCAATGCGATTGCAGAGAATCACCCGGAGTGTTACCTGATGATTGTGTTAGTAGATGAAAGGCCTGAGGAAGTGACCGATATGGAACGCAGTGTAAAAGCAGAAGTAATTGCCTCTACTTTTGATGAGCCTGCAGAAAAACATGTAAAAGTTTCCACCATCGCTTTACAAAAAGCAAAGCGTTTAGTTGAATGTGGCCATGATGTGGTGATT
Source organism: Chitinophagales bacterium (assembly GCA_038213285.1). GTDB lineage: Bacteria > Bacteroidota > Bacteroidia > Chitinophagales > Chitinophagaceae > Ferruginibacter. Next base: position 194 of record JBBQTL010000235.1, on the reverse strand, counting down.
TTACTGGATAGTATCACCCGTTTGGCAAGGGCACACAATACGGTGGCTCCATCGAGTGGTAAAGTATTGAGTGGTGGTGTGGAAGCGAATGCCATGCAAAAACCAAAACAGTTTTTTGGAGCTGCCCGTAAAATTGAATTTGGTGGATCATTAACCATTATTGCAACAGCGTTGGTAGATACAGGAAGTAAAAT
>JBBQTL010000234.1:0-9135 GCA_038213285.1 Chitinophagales bacterium | reverse complement strand
GCTTATTATTGTTTAATGTTCGCAAAGCATTACGCTATGAGGCCAAAGGTTTGCCGGGAGAGATATTTGGAAGCATGGTACCAGGATATGGCAGCAACATTGAGCAGGTACGGAATTACAAAAAAATCATTTAGTTTAAAATGAATACTTTTAACAGCCTTTTAGAATCAGAACAACAAGCAGATCGAAGCTATAAACATGCGTGTTGCATAATAGATGCGATTGCTTTTAACTTGAAAATAGCAAAACAGCAATCAGCATGCAGCAAAAACAAAAGCTTGCAACAACGTTATTCAGCATTGCAACGGGTTAGGACATTTGAGTACCAAATGAAGTTACAACTAAAGTTCATTGCGAGTTTGCAACACGATAGCACAGGGTGACTACGCAGACCAGCAAGGCCGGCCAAAATATTTTTTGGGTCCTTTCTAGCGTTTTTTAGTGCGGGGGCATGTCCTCCCAATTAAATACCAGTCACAGAAAAAAAATAAGTCACCACTTTCCACTAAAATTTATGAAAAAAAGTAGTAGTACGGTATCCCTTCGTGAGTATTCCAGGCGGTTAGGGATCACTCACACGGCAGTAAGTCATGCCATCAAAAACGGCAAAATCAACAAGGGCGTTCAGTACGTTACAAAAATCCGAAAAGGCGTTGAGGTGCAAGTTCCGGTTATTAATAAAATCATTGCCGATACCGAGTGGGGCAGCCTGCATAAAACCGATAAACTCAAACCAGGGCAAAGGGCTAATAAAAATTTAAATTCAACTTGCCATTCAGAAATCCAAAAATCGGGTAGGGCAGAAATTGAAAGCTTACCAGTCACCAGCGATGATTTAGACGGCATAGATGAAACGGATTTATTGTCATCAATGAAAATTAGTAAGGACATGGTTTACGGCGAAGCAAGCCGGCGCCGGGAGCTTATCGGGTTAGCCATGGATAAAAAGAAATTGCAGGAGCTGGAAGGATTGCTAGTTAGGAAGGATGTAGTAGATCGGGCATTGTTTATTTTAGGCAGCGAATTAAAAAAAGCTTTATTCAACATACCTGCAAGGGTAACAGCGGACGTAAGAGCAGCAGCCAATGACGTATATGCTCAACAAATTATTACTGTAGAACTCACCCAAATACTCAATGAGTTTTCAAAAATGCAAAAATTAAAATTAACTAATTAAGAGCAACCAGTTAACGTAACAAGCCATCCTTAAACCGGGTGGTTTTTTTACAATTATTACCCATGCAATAATGACTTTTTCAGCCTTAGTGTACAACATAGTGTACAATTGAAAACTAAAAAACCGCTAACTAGTTGATAGTTAACGGTTTGATGCTGTAGGGGGAGGGATCGAACCTCCACGGAGCAGTTAGTTGTAGCACAAAGTTGAGTGGTCGACCCTGGTCGAGTTTGTATTGCTACAAATCCGGCTCTATGCTATATTTATCCTGTTACCTCCACCCCCGAGACAAGAGGGCATGTCTGCCAAAAATTTCATCACCCCACAATTTTTGAATGATATTCTATATCAACCAATAATGCAAATCTATATAAAATGCCAATACATTGAAAATATTTTATAAAATATTTTATAAATATAGAAAAATTTTAAGTAATAGTGTTTATATTTGAAAAAGCATTAAAATTGGTTCTTAATATGGCAACTAAATTAAATCTTAACAAATTAGATCTCCAGATCATTCATGAAATGATGGAAACCGCTGAGATTTCTTACGCCGAATTGGGTAAGAAATTATTTGTTAGTGGAGGTACCATTCATGTACGGATTAAAAAACTCCAGGAATTCAATATTGTTAAAGGTACAAGATTGAATGTAGATTTACGACAACTAGGATATGATATTACAGCTTTTGTTGGAATTTATTTAGAAAAAAGCTCATTATATGATTCCGTAGCTAAAGATTTGATGGCAATTCCGGAAATTGTCCGCTTAAACTACATCACCGGTAACTATAGTATGTTTATCGAAATTGTTTGTAAAGACATTAGCCAGCTACGGTTTGTATTGCACGATGAACTACAGAAAATAAAAGGTATTGAAAGAACGGAAACCTTTATTTCTTTAGAAGAAGGATTTTCCAGGAATGTGCAAGTAGCGCCAATTGATTAAAAGCCAACTGGCTCCGAAGAGGGGAATTGGGAAGATACCTGTTTAATGAACCAGGATTATAAGTTGACTAGTTAACACTTCTTACATCTACCGCATCTCTCAGCCCATTTCCCAATAAATTAAACGCCAGTACCAGTAGCATAATGGCAAATCCCGGTATCAATGCAAGCATTGGATTATGTGTGATGATGAAATTGTAATTCTCTTTTATCATTAATCCCCAGCTAGGCTGTGGTGCTTGTACACCAATGCCTAAGAAGCTTAGCCCGGCTTCGATAATGATGGCAGTTGCAAAGTTGCTGGCTGCAATCACCATTACCGGACCAAGTATATTTGGCAGTATATGTCGTACAATAATCCGGCTGTCACTTAACCCCAGGGCCCGGGCAGCCTGCACATATTCCAGCTCTTTTAGCGCCATTACCTGGCCCCTTATTAACCTTGCCACACTTACCCACATGGTTAATCCAACTGCAATAAATATTTGCCAAAAACCTTTTCCCAGGGTCATCGTTATTGCAAAAACCAATAGCAAAGTTGGAATGCTCCAGGTTACGTTCACCAGCCACATGATAATTTCATCTATGCGGCCGCGGTAATAGCCCGCCAATGCACCAAGGAAGATCCCCAACGTAAGGGATATGATAACCGCAATTAATCCTACAGCCAGGCTAACCCTGGTACCGATCATTAACCGGCTTAAAATATCCCGCCCAAATTTATCGGTACCAAACAAGTACGTTTTGGTAATGATATTTTTAATGATCAGGTTACCGGGCTGGTGGTTGGTAAGCTGATTAATGGAATAATACTGTATGACAGAAGTGTCTTCATCCACATATTTATTTACCTGCAGCGTGTCGTTTTTAATGATATAACTATTTATGGGTAAATACCGGTAGTCGTCCGGCTTGCCGTTGACTAGCATTGCCAACCAGCCAACCCTGGTGGTTTTTGTATACGGAATTCTTAAAAACAATTGTGAAAATCCAGGCTTTTTTGCCTGTATTTCTACTGTTTGCAAATCAGCATTGGGTGAGGCGTCCGGTGCAATAAGGTATCCAAAAACGGTAACAAAAAGGGCTACCGAAATGATTACCAAACCAAATAAAGCGCCCTTGTTTTTTTTGAGGCGTTTCCAGGTTTGTTTAGAAAAGGAAAAGGTTTGCTCTGGCATGCTGTAAGTTAATGGATCATTTGAATTATTTTATATTGAATTGCGCCAGGGATTCGATTAACTTTCTTTTTCCAGTCCCAGTATTTCACTTGTTTGTTTTCTTATTGCTTTACAGAGAACCGGATCTGAAGCAAGCGATTTCCCATAAGTTGGTATTATTTCTTTTAATTTATTTTGCCTTTTTGGTGTTTTAATTTTATCCGGAAAGCATTTTTCCAGCACATTCAACATGATAGAAACTGCTGTGGATGCACCCGGCGAAGCACCCAGCAAAGCAGCCAGGGAACCATCTGCCGCACAAACCACTTCTGTTCCAAACTCCAATATTCCTCCTTCTTCTTCATCTTTTTTTATTACCTGTACCCGCTGGCCCGCAATCGCCAGTTCCCAATCGGGCATTTGTGCAGTTGGTAAATATTCTTTTAAGGAATCCAGCCTTTCGTCTGCACTTTGGCTTACCTGCTGAATCAGGTACCTGGTGAGCGGAATGTTTTTTAATCCAACTGATAGTATGGGCATGATATTATCTAATTTAATAGATTTTGGTAAATCCATCAGGGAACCATGCTTTAAAAAGCGGGTACTGAAACCAGCATAAGGTCCAAACAGTAAGGCTTTCTTTCCATCAATCATCCGTGTATCCAGGTGCGGTACACTCATAGGAGGTGCGCCTACCGCAGCCTTACCATATACTTTCGCATGATGCCTGGCGATTACCGTTTCATTGTTACATATAAGCCATTGCCCACTAATGGGAAATCCTCCATAACCCGCTGCTTCCGGTATATCCGATTTTTCGAGTAATGAAAGGGTACCGCCCCCTGCTCCTATAAAAACAAATTTCGAATGAAATTTCCTGTTTTTATCAGAAGCCATATTTTTGATGGTTACCTGCCATTGGCCTTCCTTTGTTTTGAAGATATCCTGTATTTCGTTTCCCAGGTAAAGTGTAACCCCGTCCTGCTTTTGTAAATGAAGTATCATGGATTTTGTTAGCGCACCAAAGTTTACATCAGTGCCGATATCCATTTTTGTAGCAGCCAATCGTTGGCCCGGTTCTCTCCCTTCCATAACCAGCGGCATCCATTCTTTTATCTGTTCATTATTTTCTGAGTATCTCATGCCTTTAAACAAAGCGTTACTTGTTAATGCTTCAAAACGCTTTTTCAGGAATGCTACATTTTCATTTCCCCACACAAAGCTTAAATGGGGGATATTGCTGATATATGAAGGTGCGGACGAAATATATTTTTGTTGAACCAGGTAAGCCCAGCATTGTTTTGACACTTCGAAAGCTGCGGCAATTTTTAGGGCTTTACTAATATCAACAGATCCGTCTTTGTTTTGTGGTGTATAATTGAGTTCGCAAAAAGCAGAATGGCCCGTACCGGCGTTGTTCCAGGCATCGGAACTTTCCGCTGCCACTGCATCCAGTCTTTCAAATATTGCGATGCTTAAACCGGGTTCTAGTTCCTTCAACAGCACACCCAGCGTGGCGCTCATTATTCCAGCACCAATTAATATCACATCAGGCTGCAAATAGGTTTCATTGTAATTTGTATCCATATTCATTATTTAATCCGTTCATTTATTTTACTGTTCTTTCCTTCCAGGTGTATTTTCCAAATTTGCCCAACCAGCCGGCAACAATAGTGTACAAAATATGAAAAGGCTGTGCCAATGGAAACCACCAAAGTAATATCCGCTTATTAAAAAACCGTGCCACAGGATATAAAAAAAATAATTCAATAATGGTTTTGGCCGCTACTAATGCAATAAAATAATAAGTGTAAGTGAATGTAAAAAAGAAACAAGTAACACCCGTAAGCAAGATCCACACATTAAAAAAATAAACCAATACCAGCACGGCAAAAATTCTTTTATCATCATATTTATCTGCCTTACTTGCCCACCGGATGCGTTGGTTGAGAAATTGGCCAATCGTTTTTACAGGTTCTGTTTGTACTATTACATCCCTGCTTTTTAAATACGCAATTCCATCAGGATACCGGTTGTAAATTTTATGTAACAGCAGCATATCATCGCCACTGGCTATATTATCGATGCCCTTAAAGCCGCCTACTTCCATGAATGCTTTTTTTGTATAAGCCAGGTTGGCCCCGTTGCACATACTGTGAAATTTTTTATAAACAGATGCACCGGTAATGCCCTGCAAGGTCATAAAATCGAGCGCCTGGAAAATCTCAATAAATTTATTACTGCAATTGATGGCCACTGGCATTACAATAAAGGCTGGTTTTTTTTCTTCATAAAATGCAGCTATGGTTTGCAGCCAGGCTGGGGAAACTATGCAATCAGCATCAGTAGTTACCATTAAGTCTCCCGATGCCTGTTGAATGGCAATTTCAATGGCCTTTTTTTTGTAAGAATTGATTTCGTTTTCGGCAACAAAATCTTTTAAAGAAATAAGCAGTACATTTTGAACCCGGTAACTTAAAATTATTTCAGCAGTATGATCGGTTGAATGGTCATCCACTACCAACACTTCAAATAAATGTTTGGGATAAGTTTGATCAACGATAGAATTTAAGCAATCCACTATATTGTGTTCCTCGTTACGGGCAGGGATAATAATGGAGATTTTTACCCGGGAAATATCCTTTTCATTTGATTTAAAAGTTGGAATGGTCATCCAGCTATGCCGGTAATATATAATAAGAATAGAGTAAACACCCAACAACAGAAGGGAAACAGTTAAAATAAGAAGTTCCATATTGATTTTACGTACAAGGGAGTTGCGATGCAACCTGCATAACCTTACCGGTATTTTGGTGGCACAGCGATATCGCCGGTAGTACTTTAGTTGATAATATAAGTTTAAATCAGCCTGTTTAGTGGGTGCATTTCAAATCCGATAGTTATCGGATCGTAGCGCCAGGTGGTTGGTGAGGACACCAACCTTGGCTAAGCCTCGGTCGGTGTGCCCACCGACCGAATACGGGAGCGACAAACTTGAAATACAGCCTGTTTAGTTTACTATTAAAGTGACAAAAATAATTTTTTAAAATTCAAATGAATCATTATCTTTATATAGTTGTTTAAACAACTATATGCCAAACAACCAATTTAAAAAAGGAGAACTATACAGTTTTATTACTGGAAAAGCCAGTACGGCTATCGCAAGGCGGCTGCAAAAGAATTTTAAGCAGGCAAATGTGGATATTACCATCGAACAATGGAGCGTTTTGTATCACCTGTGGAAGCAGGATGGGTTAAGCCAGCAGCAATTGTGTGAGGCGACTTTTAGAGATAAACCGAGTATTACCCGGCTGGTAGATAACCTGGAAAAATTGCAACTGGTAAAACGGGTGGCGAGTAAAGATGATCGCAGGATCAACAAAATTTACCTTACCAAAGAGGCAATGGAGCTGCAGGATCAAACAATGGAACTGGCCAGTCAAACATTAAACGAGGCATTGGGAGGGGTAACAAACGGCCAGGTAGAAATTGCAAAGGAAGTGCTGCAGATGGTGTATGACAATTTATCGGGCCCGGTTTAACCAACCCAAAGATGAAAACGTGGTTATATATAATTGATCAACAATTATCTTTAAAATCAGGTCAGCCCAAATACCAGCAATCATTTGAAATAAGAAAAAAATATAAACGATAGCTGTTTGCAAAAAATAAATTCTATTTAAATCATCATTCTCCAAACTCCCCTTTAGGGGATGGGGGCAAATTCTTTTTTATGAGCACATCCACAACAACTACCACATCACTAAAAGGCGGTGAATGGTTAATCAAAGAAAGTAACGCGTTTGAAAGCTTTACATCAGAGGATTTTAACGAAGAACAACTGATGGTGAAAGATATGTGTTTGCAGTTTCTGCAGGCAGAGGTACACCCGGTAGCGGATCGTATTGATAAACTGGAGCCGGGATTGATGCCATCCCTGATGGTGAAGGCTGGCGAACAGGGTTTATTGGGCGCTTCTATCCCCGAAGAATATGGCGGATTGGGAAAGGATTTTATTACTTCCACGTTGGTAAATGAAGGACTGGGTGGCGGCTATTCTTTTAGTGTAGCCATTGCAGCCCATACCGGTATTGGTACCTTGCCCATTTTATATTTTGGTACCGATGCACAAAAACAAAAATATATTCCTAAACTGGCCAGCGGGGAATGGAAAGGCGCTTACGGGCTAACGGAACCCAATAGTGGCAGTGATGCATTGGGCGCAAAAACAACGGCAGTACTTTCTGAAGATGGAAAACATTATATTTTGAACGGGCAGAAATGCTGGATCACCAATGGAGGTTTTGCGGATGTGTTCACCGTGTTTGCAAAAATTGATGGTGATAAATTTTCTACGTTTATTATTGAACGCGGCTTTGAAGGATTTACGCAGGGACCCGAAGAACATAAAATGGGTATCAAAGGGTCGTCCACTGTACAGTTATATTTCCAGGATTGTAAAGTACCTGTTGAAAACCTGTTAGGCGAAATTGGCAAAGGGCATATCATCGCTTTTAATATTCTGAATATTGGCCGTTTGAAACTTTGTGCTGCTGCAATTGGCGGTTCAAAAATGGCATTGGACACTACCATCGAATATGCCAAAACAAGGGAGCAGTTTAAAACCGCCATCGCTAATTTTGGCGCTATCAAATATAAATTGGCTGAGTCGGCTATTCGCATATTTGCCTGCGAGAGTGCCTTGTACAGAACCAGTAAATGGGTGGATGATAAGGAAACTGAATTGGCCAATGCAGGCAAACCTTTCTATGAAGCTTTGCTGGGTGCAGCAGAAGAATTTGCAGTAGAATGTGCGATATTAAAAGTGCATGGCAGCGAAGTGTTGGATTATGTGGTGGATGAAGGTGTGCAGGTTTTTGGAGGCAATGGTTTTAGTGATGAATATACCATCAGCAGGGCCTATCGCGATAGCCGCATCAACCGGATATATGAAGGTACCAACGAAATTAACCGACTGCTGACTGTTGATATGATATTAAAAAGAGCGATGAAGGGTAAACTGGATTTGATGGGGCCAGCGATGGCAGTTTCCAAAGAATTAATGAGTATTCCTGAATTTGGTAATGATGATGAATCCCCGTTTGCAGCGGAAAGAAAGTCGGTGTTGAATATGAAGAAATGTATCCTGATGGTAGCCGGTGCCGCTGTGCAAAAGCTGATGCTGAAATTATCCGACGAACAGGAAATACTGATGAACATAGCGGATATGGCCATCGAGACTTACGTAGCCGAAAGTACCTTATTGCGAATCATGAAAATGGTGGATAAAAAGGGTGAAGCTGCCAGTTCAGTACATATTGATATGATGCGTTGTTACCTGAATGATGCGATTGATAAGGCAAACAAAGCGGGTAAGGAAGCCATTAATGCTTTTGCAGAAGGTGATGAACAAAGAATGATGTTGCTGGGATTGAAAAGATTTACCAAATCAGCGCCATTTAATAGTAAAGATGCCCGGAGAAGAATTGCAGACACTTTGATCGCTGCGAATAAATATCCCTGGTAAAAAAACCGGTGACTCGCCCTTTGGGAGTGAGTCACCGGTTTTTTTACCATACAATATATGCTCATGACCATTTTCATCATCCGGAAATGGTCTTTTTGTTAGTGCCACAAGCTTAAAAAAAATTACCTTACGCCCATGAAATTAATTCTTACCTTAAATATGATTTTGATAACAGGAGTTGCATTTTCCCAGGCAAATAATTCACCTTTTATCCGGCTTACAAATCCCTACAAAACAACCAATGCAGTAAAATCTTCCAGGCAATTTATTATAGGTGCTACGTGTAAAAACTGTACGCTTTCTATTAATGGCAAACGCCAAAAT
>JBBQTL010000233.1:0-9148 GCA_038213285.1 Chitinophagales bacterium | reverse complement strand
CGCAAACTTCACATGTCTTTTCTATGCGAATGTTACTACTCATTGTTGTTGCTTGTTGTTGCTGATTGTAGCCTTGTGTAGCTGGATGTAGCTGTATGTAGCATCATTTCGCTTTTTGTTGCCCCGGGCAACGGGCAACAGGATTGGGCAACGTTCAGGCAACAAATTTACAACAAAATAGGCAGTCTGGCAACAAAAAAAGGAAGAAATATTTTTTTAAAATCCAGCATTGACAGGCATTACAGAAGAAAAGGAAATTAGGCTACTTTCCGATACAGAACTTCGAAAATATAAACTCCAACATATCCTCGTTGGAAATATCACCTGTAATTTCTGAAATATAATACAGGCATCTGCGGATATCCAACGCTAATAAATCGCCGGGGATAGCATGGTCAAGTCCTGCCTTAATATCCTGTAATGATTGCATTACCTGTTGCAGGGATTCAAAGTGTCTGGCATTGGTTATAACCACACTTTCTGTTGCAGGCTGCTTATTTACAGTAGACGAAAACAACGCATCCTTTATTTCATCTATACCTTCCTTGTTTTTTGCAGAGATGAAAATAATATTCTCTGAAGCGTTGAATTCGTCATTCGCAGATGGCCCTGGCATTACATCTGCTTTGTTAGCCGCCAGGATGTATTTTTTATTTGCCTTTTTAAATTCTGTTTTAATAATTTCCAGTTCACTCCCGCTCATTTCATTGACATCGAAAATATAAAGTACTACATCCGCAGCTTTCATTTTCTCCATGCTCTTTTCTATCCCCACCAATTCAATCACATCTGTACTATGTTCCCTGATACCTGCTGTATCAATCAGCCTGAATAATATTCCTTTGATGTTTAGTATTTCCTCAATCGTATCCCTTGTAGTGCCCGCTATTTCACTTACAATAGCCCGGTCTTCATTTAACAGGGTATTTAAGAGCGTACTTTTACCTGCATTGGGTTTGCCAATAATTGCCACACTAACCCCATTTTTAATTACGTTTCCCAATTGAAATGATTGCAGTAATTGTTGGGTAGTAATACTGGCAGATTCGATAAGTTCATAAAATTTAATACGGTCAGCAAATTCCACATCTTCCTGGCTGAAATCAAGTTCCAGTTCAATCAATGCGGAAAAACCGATGAGTTGTTCCCTTAGCGATTTTAGCACCTGGCTAAAGCCTCCCCGGATATTATTTAAAGCGGTCTTTTGAGAAGCTTCGGTATTACTGGCAATCAGGTCTGCCACCGCCTCCGCCTGGGTTAGATCCAACTTACCTTTTAAAAAAGCACGTTGGGTAAACTCGCCAGGTTTTGCTATGCGGGCTCCCTTTTTTATACAGGCCTGCACCACCTGTTGCTGCACATAAGGGCTACCGTGGCAGCTTATTTCAATTACATCTTCACCCGTATAGCTTCTGGGACCCTTAAATAGAGAAACCACCACTTCGTCAATATTTTCGCCTTCGTTTTTAAGCAGCCCCACATGAATCGTGTGAGTTGGCTGGGCAGTTAAATCTTTGGAGGAAAACAGTTCATTGATTATATTAAAAGCATTCAGTCCGCTCAGCCGGATTACACCGATTGCGCCAATGCCCGGTGGCGTGGCTAAAGCTATAATCGTATCATCCCAGCCAGAAAGTTTATTTACCATTTGGCAAAGATACCCTGGAAGTAAACGACCGGATGAAATTGGAGGGGGCTATTTTTTAGTTAATAATTGTTTGTCTGCCAGGTTAATTTCATCCAGGTAATAATGCTTTATATTGTTAATTGCCACTTCATCTACCATGTCAACAAAATTTTGGAAAGTACTTGCATCGTCCGATTTTACTATTAATACAAAATCATCCGCCGTCCCTTTCAACATTTGCACTTGTTTTTTCTTTTGTAAAATAATGTCGCGGATACCATTGTTAGCAAATGATGTGTTGCCTATCACCGGATTTGATTCAGGCATCCCTTCATAATATTGTATTCTGTTACCCCCCTGCAAAATAACCGTCAGCACACAAGACGAACAAACCGTATCACCGGGGTCTGCCTTATCATAAGGCATACTGAGGTGAAGGGTGGTAGGCAGGGATAACTGTGTTGTAAATACAAAAAAGGTGATCAACAAAAATCCAAGGTCAACCATCGGCGTTAAATCAACCCTTATGTTTTTTCTATTTAAGCGCTTATGCTTTGAAGGCTTACGAAGGATATCATTTTCAATGGTTGCCATATAGTAGTTTTACTTTAGATGGTAATATGCTGCCCTTCCATAACAGAGAAAATAAAAAAATGGTGAATAGCCTTTTTCTCAAACTGGATTTATGCAATTTCATTTAGCCGATAGAGCGGGTGGCTCCTTAAAAAAAAATCCCCTTCAAAACCTGAAAGGGATAAAGAAAAACCTATTAAAATAATTTATTGTTCCGGCACAATAAACGTGATTGGTTGCCTGCGGTATGCATTCACATTTCGGCCATTTTGCAAGGCCGGTTCCCATTTTGGTCCACGTTGAATGATTTTCATTGCTTCATCTTCCATACCAAATCCATACTTGGTTTCGGCATTTACATCACTGATACTACCATCTTTACTTACAATGAATTTTACAATTACCTGGTAAGTGCCGGGAGCTGCACCATTGTCTAACGGGGCATTCGCATCCAAATTTTTCTGAAGATACCTTACCCAAGCTTGCTGGCCTCCGGGAAACTGCGCCTCATTCTCTACCTTGTAAAATATACCTTCTTGTTCACTTTTTTTAGGCAACTCCAGTATTGCGGAATTTAATTCTTCAACTGGTGCCTGTATGATTTGTGTTGTATTATCACTTATGACCGTTATATTACTTATTGCGACGTCGTCAGTAATTTCCTGGATTATTTCGTCTGCCACATCATCTTCTACTATCCTGGGCGGCGTAAAAATTACCTGGTTCAATTCAACAGGTGGCTTGGGTACAACTGGAGGTGGTGGTGGTGGTGGCAGCAAAACATCTGGCTTTTTTGCATCACCCATGTGCATATCAGCTACTTCAATATCTGCTATGATATCTTTTGCGGACATACCCGATAACAGGGTACCGGCGAAAACAAAAGAAACCAATGCGATAGTAAAAATGATTGCTTTGGTTAATCTGCCACTATAAGTTTTTCTAAGGTCATAGGCTCCATAATTCTTGTTTTTGCCATCGAAGATAATATCGAGCAAATCTGAGTTTAAAATTTTATTTGTTTCCATAATAATAATATTTGCCAGTAAGAGTAAAAAAATAAATCAATCCATAAATATCATCAGGAATTCAAAATAAATTTTTTGAATCAAATATTTCCCGTGCTTTTACTTCCGGAAACTAAAATAAAGACGTGAGGATTTTATAGGATCTGTGTGGTGTGAAACCCATGCTATTGTGTACACAAGGCAGGTATGATCACTTGTAAAATATACCAACACCGCTTCAGGACAACTGGTGCGTTTATCTAAAAAAAAAGCATACCATACCCAGACTTATTAAACGTAGGAGTAATTAGCTAAAAAACCTTTATGCAAAAAAAATCCCCCTGCAACGCTGCAGGGGGAAAAAATTAAATTAAATATTAGTTATTGCTCTTCAACTATAAAAGTAATTGGCTGACGTCGATATGCATTTACATTTCTACCGTTTTGAAGAGCGGGTGTCCATTTTGGTCCACGCCTTATGATTTTCACCGCTTCGTCTTCCATACCAAATCCATGCTTGCTTTCCGCATTAACATCGCTTATACTTCCATCTTTACTCACGATGAATTTTACAACTACCTGGTAAGTTCCCGGAGGTGCTCCGTTATCAACAGGTGCGTTTGCATTCAGGTTTTTTTGAAGATACCTGATCCAGGCCTGCTGGCCGCCGGGAAACTGTGCCTCGTTTTCAACCTTCGTAAAAATTTTGTCTTCTTCATCAGCTTTAGGAGCTTCCACAATTTGAGTACCTTTATCCTCAACCGGAGCCTGCACTATCTGATTTTTATTTTCACTTTCTACAGTCTTGGTGCTGATTACCTGATCTTCTTTAATTTCCTCAATCTTTTCATCCTCCTTTACCTCTTCATCTTTTACGATTTTAGGAGGGGTAAATTTAACCTGGTTAATTTCAGGAGGTGGTGGCGCCTTTGGTGGTGGTGGTGGTGGTGGTGGAGGTGGTGGTGCATCATCCTTTTTAACTTCCGCCATCTGAGTGTCTAATACCTCAATTTCTTCTGTTATATTCTTGCCTATCATAGTTGAAAAAACAGTACCCAAAAATGCGAATAACACCAAAGAAACAGTAATAATGATAGCTTTGGTCAACCGCTTATTGTATGTTTTTCGAAGTTCGTAGGCGCCATACTGTTTGTTCTTACCATCGAAAATAATATCGAGGATATCAGCGCTTAAAATTTTGTTTATTTCCATTGTAAAATGCTTTGTTAGTTAGATTCATAATTTAACTAATTCCATAAATTATTTTATGCCATTGGCATCTTCGGTCATTTTTATTAACTGGGCTTCTGTATCACTCATATCTACTTCAGCATAGTGGCCTGGAGGAACGGCGCTAATAGCCATTTCGTCCAAAATATCTATCGCATTTTTAAATGTAGCTTTTTTATCCGCCTTGATGATGTACATCAGATCTCCTATCGGGGTGCCCTTCTTTTTCTCCAATATGATTGCCCTGATATCTTTAAAATTACTGCTTTTAAATTGTGTAGATGCCTCTGTTGGAGAGAGTTCTCCAAAATAATAATACACCTGGTCGTTTTTACCCAACAACAAAGTCATAGCCCCTGAATTTTTAACTTTCAACTGGTTAGTTGAATCATCCTTGGGTTCGTTCATTGCCATGGCCGTAGGTGTACTCATTGTAGTAGTAAATACAAAGAAAGTAATCAATAGGAATCCCAGGTCAACCATTGGTGTTAAATCAACCCTGGTACTCATTTTTTTAGACTTCTTGACACCAGGTCCTTTTTTATGTCCGCCACCGGACGATGTATCCATTTCTGCCATAACTGTAAGTTTTAGTTGCTCATTTATGGGAGCAAAGTTGGAATAATTATTTCTTTTCGGCTGACGAAGTATTTGCCAATTCAGAATCGAGCGGTACTCCTTCCGGGTTTGTTACAATCTTAAATTTAAAAATATCATTCTTTTTAAAAGCTTGTTTTACAAATTTAAACGCCGGATATAGTGATGCGTTATCCCCTTTAACCAACAGATTGAGATTTTCCATACTCTCACCGGCATAGGACCGCACTACTGCACCAATCCAATCCGTTAATTCATTGCTGGAACTATCACTGGTAGGTATCCCCTCCATTTTCCTGGGTTCCATAGGTTCCGCTAATTGTAACATGCTTTTGATTTTATTAAAGGGCATACCAATAAACTCCATCTTCTTCAACTTGGTTAACTCTGCGGGGGCCAATCCAAGTGCCTTCGTTGTATTGATATCTTCCAGAATTGCTTCTTTCTTCGCCTTGTCACCTAACATTAAATAAACTTTACCTTCCTTGGTTAGAGTTACTAATATAGCTTCTTCTTTAGCAATTTTGGTTGATACGGAAGATGGTGTCATTACAGCAACTGCTTCCGGTGGTTTGGTTTTTGTTGCCAGGATAAAAAAAGACAACAGCAGAAAAGCCACATCACACATAGCAGTCATATCAACAGCCGTACTCTTTCTGGGTAATTTAACTTTTGGCATTTTGAGAAAATTTAAATGTTTTACTTATAGATGCAAACGAATGCGGATTCCACACCATATTACTTATATAGCGAGCCAAAACTTTGAGTTAAAGTAAAACCTGATTCATCAATGCCATAAGTAATACCATCAATACGGGTTGTAAATACATTATAAAATATAATAGCCAAAGCAGATGTACCAATACCTAAAGCTGTATTGTAGAGGGCTTCAGAAATACCAACTGATAACTGGCTTGCAGCAGCGCCACCGCCTGAGTCTTCACCAAGGGCAGAAAACGCCTTAATCATACCAACCACAGTTCCTAATAATCCGATCAATGTTGCTACGGATGCTAGTGTTGATAAAAACACCAGGTTTTTTTCCAGCATGGGCAATTCAAGAGAAGTTGCTTCTTCTACTTCCTTTTGGATAGCCATTACTTTTTGATCCGTGGCCAATTCCGTATTATTGATCATTTCTTTATAGCGGTGTAATCCTGCTTTCATTACATTTCCAACAGAACCTTTTTGCTTGTCGCATTCCGCCAGAGCTGCATCCACATTTTTATTAGCAAGGTGATATTGTACTTTACGAACAAAATCAGCCTTGCTTCCTGTTCCGGTTGCTTTGGAAATAGTTAACATTCTTTCCACCACAAAAGTTACTACAATTAAAAGACATCCGATTAACACAGGTACTATAATGCCACCCAAATACATTTTATTCAATGCACCTTTGGGGCCATCATGAGAGGGCCAGAATGCACCTGTACCAGGTTTTGAAAATCCAGACGGGTCTCCAAGAATAAACCTCCAGAATACGTATCCAATGAGTATACAAACCACTGGTGCAATCCATGATATAGAATTACTGGCTTTTTTTACCTGTACTGATGTAGATGGTTTTACATTTGCAGTTGATTTTGTTTCTGCCATAACGTTCGATTTTTAGTGAGTTAAAATGAAAAAGAGATTGATAAAAAATTTCGTTCTACAATGCTAAGCAAAAAATCTATTTTACCATCATTAAATGAATAGATTTTTTTTTCGTGATGCACAAGTTAATAAATTAATTGAATGAAACAACTGTACATACAAAAAAATCAAACTTTTTTAAAAAGTCGTTTCGTATTTGAAAAATGCGGAGTTTGAAAGTGAGTCTAATAATCTAAATACCGTCGTTATTCATATCGCAGCGCTACAATGGGATCTAGTTTTGCTGCCTTGTAAGCCGGGTAAATACCTGCCAACAAACCAACCAGGGTACATACCAGCACACCGATTAATATCCATAACCATGGAATCACAAATCCGGTCTTCAATAGTACGGCAACTATATTTCCGAATAATATGCCCGACACGATCCCTACGAATGCTCCCATCAGGCTAATCAGGATAGATTCCCAAAGAAACTGGGCCCTTACTTCCGAGGCCTTTCCACCAAGTGATTTTATTAATCCGATTTCCTTTGTGCGTTCATTTACCGCTACCAACATGATATTCATTAACCCGATGGCCGCTCCAATTAAGGTAATTAAAGCAATCGCCAATGTGGCATATTTTAAAAACCCAAGGTTCTTCATCAATGACTGTGCGATGCTATCGCTCTTATCGATGTAGAAATTATCATCTTCCTTCACGTCTAATTTGCGTACTGGTCTGAATGAACCCTTCGCTTCTCCTACTGCAACATCCATCATCTTTAAATCGGATACCATAACGGCGATATTATAAGATTTATTTTCAGATCCATAAATCCTGCGGATATTATTGTATGTGGTGATAACAACTTTATCAGCATTCATGAAAGCACTGCTGCCCTTGTCTTTTAAAATACCAATTACCCGGTACTTATTATTGGAAGCCGTAATAATTTTATCTAAGGCACGTTGGGTATTGTCGCCGAATAATTTTTGGGCTACTACATTCCCAATCACACATACACTTCTGCCCGTTTCAACATCCGTTTCATTAAAGTCTCTGCCGAAGGATAATTCATACCCATTCAGTTGCAGATAATTTTCATCACCACCTAAAATCCGTACATCAGGATTGGTTTTTTTTGAATCGGTATTCACAATTACTCCACCCGGCCCTGCCAACGCTATTCCAACTGTTGCGGGAAAAGAAAACCGCTTCTTGAATTCCCGAGCCTCATCGAAAGTGATCAATTTTCCTTCACTTGATTGTTTTGATATTACTGATTTACGGTTGATTTTTTTTGCTTTATTCCGGTTTGGACCGCCACCAAACTGAACATTTCGTTCTTTAAACCTGATGCTGAATGCATTGGCACCCATGGTGGAGAAGCTTTGGGTAAGACTACCGTTGACTGCCTCTACGGCAGTTATAATAGCTATCAATGCCATTATACCCAATGCAATAATGATTACAGTGATGGCAGTACGCAACCGGTTGCTTTTGATAGTATTAAAAGAAAGCGCAATGGAATCAGATATCTTCATGAGCCTGTAATTGTATTTAAAGTTAGTTCTGAAAAATTACTTACTTTATAAAAAGTTTATAAACGGTAATAATGTTAACAGAAGGAAATAAACAACCCTGCGGATAATACAAAACATCGGAGAATCATCTCAGAATGTAAGAAGAAACAGCAGTTGATCGTTAATGAGAATTACATCCTCCTGTTATATCAATTCTACTTTGCCTGTGGGCCGACCATTTTGCCAGAATGTTTCCATTGGTGAACCAGTCAACTTGTAAAAAGCAGGTTTAAAATATCTATCATCTTTAAACGGCCCGTTAAAAATAAACAACCAGCAAATACAACCAGCAAAATTAATAATGTAACCATTCAGTTAAAAGCGAAGGAAATAAACCCAATACAATAATTAATATTGCAGTAAAAACGAGTAGTAATTTAAATGCGGGTGTAATATTTTCATTCATTTCAATTGTTCCACCCGCTTTTAAATCGTGGCTAGCCTCCCTGAAAAACATAGCTTGTATGATCTTAAAGTAATAATAAGCACTTATTGCGGCGCATAACACAGCAAACAAAACAAGCCAGTGCTGGTGGCCATCTCTTAGTGCTGCAATTAACATAAAAAATTTACTTTGAAAACCTGCGGTAAGCGGGATACCGGTTAAGGATAAGAGGAACACAGTAGCGGTAACCGCTAAAACAGGTTGTTGTTTTCCCAAGCCGTTAAAACCGTCAATGGTATAATCATCCATTTTTATCAATATTGCAAAGATGCCAATAGTCGCCAAACTATAAGCTGCTGAATATAATATGATGCCCTCTTTGGCAGTATCATTTAAAGCGAAAATAGCAAACAGCATAAAACCGGCCTGGGCTATACTTGAATAGGCCAGCATCCTTTTTACGCTTTGCTGAAACACTGCAGTAAGATTCCCAAAAGCAAGGGTTAAAATGATAACTATTGCAATCAAACGATCTGTTTGACTGCCCATTGTACCATATCGTCCT